>CAZTAR010000303.1:0-6152 GCA_964611695.1 uncultured Planctomycetaceae bacterium
CCCCTGCAAGCACATAAACATAGTCGTATTATTTATGAAACGCGGTACTAGTGCTGCGTCAACCTTCATTTTTCGGGTTCACTGGGTTTCGGTTTTTGTGGCACAGGCGTCTCGCCTGTGTCTTCCACCGGCGGGACGCCGGTGCCACAAATACCAGGGCGAAACCAACCCGACAAATTAGGGTTGACAACGGACTAGTGCTTCATGACACCCCAAATGAGGGATTCCAAGGGTGCCACTGGCGGCTGGTCCGCCAGTGCGATCTTGGTCGCTGATACGCGCAAGACACTGGCAGACAAGCTGCCAGTGGCGCCCATCACGCGACCTGTCACGACGCACGAGGTTCTGCCGTCTTTTTGCGTGGGTCAAGAGGCGGACTCTTCGGGGTGTCCCACGCCTTACCCGTGGAAAAACGTTGAAGCCTGCATTTCACGGGTAAGCTCCGCCGCTCTCGCGGCTTCGCTAACCCATGCCACCCTGCTTGGCTGCGCTAACCCATGCCACCCTGCCGCCCCTGCCGGGGCGGCTACTTGAGTTACGCGCGTATTCCACGGGTTCCGCTGCGCTCCACCCGCGGCTACAATCCTCCGCCCCGTTGGAGCGGTGTGTTGCCGAGGCTTCTTTTGCAGGGCTCGTTACGGCAAGACTGCTTTGGCAGGAATTCTTTAATGAGAACAACCCCCCGTCATATCTCGTGGAATGGCAATCCAGGGCCGTTGTGACTAGAGTACCCATGCTAGCGGCCTGAGTTGGGGGAGGCGTGTCGCTTGGTGTCATTCGTAAGGGACTCTATGCCAAACGGCCGTTCTTGCTTAGCGTCGGTCGGATCGCTTTGGTTCGCGGGTGTGCTGCTTGTGCTGTTGCTGGTGGCGATGGCGTGTGCGACCGTGGTGGAATCGGAGCACAGTGCTGAGCGAGCCCTGTCCGGTTTTTATCACGCATGGTGGTTTCGATCGCTCCTCGTGCTGCTGGCAGTGAATGTGTTGGCTGCCACCCTCGCACGGTTTCCATTCAAACGCGGTCAAGCCGGTTTCGTCATCACTCACGTCGGTATTCTTATTATCCTGGGCGGCGCGCTGACGACGGAGGAACGCGGCCTTGATGCCCAGATAGCCCTTGCGGAAGGGGAGGCAACCGACTTTGCCTGGGGGTCGGGGGACGTGTTGCGGCTGATCTGCAAGAAGGATGCATCCCACGCCACGATTCCACTTGACGATGATGTGTTTGGGAAAGCCGGTTCGGTGACAAAGCCGATTTCCCCGGTGCTTCTTCTCGGCGAGTTGCGTGTGGAAATTGCGAGGTACCTTCCCGACGCGGTTTGGATGCGGCATGTCACCGACGACAATCCGCATGAACGGCAGGCCATCGAGGTGTCTGTTTCGGCAGAGGGCGAGACGACCACGGCTTGGGTCTTCGCGGATCATGATGGGGGGCATGGCCAATCCAAGGTGACACTTCGTGTTGCATCCGACCATGATGAACTGCAGCGTCTGTTGGGGCCTGAGGAGAAGCAGGCGGATTCGGTCGGACTAATCAAGGTGCAACTTGCTGGCTCGACGCACGAGATGCAGGTCGAACAATGCACGGCCGAGGCGGCTGCGCTGGGAGAGAGTGGTTACAGCGTTCGTGTCCTTCGGTATCTGCCGCACGCGATCGTGGACGCGGAGGGTGAACTCGTCGGCGTTTCAGACCATCCGGTGAACCCGGCTGTCGAGGTTGAGTTAATCGGGCCGCATGGGACGCGGGTGTTCAAGGCTTTCGCCAATTACCCCGATTTGAAATCGATGCACGAAGAGCACGGCAACGGTGACACAGATGGGGAGAAGGTGGTCTTTGTTTCAACGGCAACGGACTCGGCCAGATCGCCGGTTGAAGTGGTTCTCGGCCCGGACGGTCGGATGTTCGGACGTTTCAACCGGCCCGACACGGATATTCAAACGCATGAGTTGACGGCGGGACAGTGGGTTGACACGCCGTGGCCTGAGGCACAGTTCGCTGCCTTGCGACACTTTGAACACGCCCGGACGTCGTGGGAAATCGTACCGGCCGATTCGGCCAGTCAGGTATCTGCGCCGGCGATTCTCGCCAAGGTGATCTCGGGCGAGGAAGGGTCTTCTCAAACGACGGAGGTTTGGGTTCGGAAGCAGGAGCCGCATCCGTTTGTCGTGGACGGTGTTCCTTATGAACTGCGATACGAAGAAGAGAGTGTTCCGTTCGGGTTTGATGTGAAGTTGAATCGGTTCAAGATTGGGTACTATGCCGGCACAAGTCGGGAACGTTCGTTCGAGAGCCACGTGACGGTTACGGATCACAGTACCGGCCGCACGCTGGATCGGGTGATCAGCATGAACCACCCGCTGACGTACGGCGGTTTCACGTTCTTCCAATCCCGCCACGACAACCTTGGCGGGAAGGTGATCAGTATCCTCAGCGTCGCGCGCGATCCCGGTCTGCCGATCGTTTATGCCGGCTATATTCTGACACTCGTGGGTATGTTGTGGGTGTTGATCTTGCGGATGTGGAGGCGGCGTCCGACGCCAGCCGTGTACCCCGGAGACGACCTGCCGAATCCAGTCGTTGAACCGGGGCCGGGAGAACATATCGCCGATGTGCCGACTTCCATTGGGGGTGTGGGATGATCGCCATTCTTCCGATGTTACTGGCGTTCGCCGTGGCTGTTCCGCCCAGTGGTGGACGCGACGCCGCGGTGTCCCATTGGCTGCCCCAATCTCTTGACATGGATGCACTCCGCGCGGTTCCCGTTCAACATAACGGTCGTTGGCCGCCGTTGGACACCTTCGCGCGTGAAACAGTCGAGGCCGTCACCGGCGAGCCATTTTACCATGGGCACGATCCGGTCATGGTGCTGCTGGCCTGGACCGCGGATCCGGAGAGGTGGTCGCGCGAGCCGCTGATCGAGATCGCCGGCGCCGGCCTGCGAATGGAACTGAAACTCCCCGCCGATCGAAAGGTCTTCTCATTCGACGAACTGATGGGGCACGCACCCCTGCACGACATCATCCAGAATTCAAGGTCGCGCTTCCCCGGCGGCAAGCCCGATGCGTTGCAGGCGAAGGCCGGCGATATCTATGACCAGCTTTTCACGTTGCAGGCGGTTTTCCAGAACCGAGCGATTCGGTTCATCCCGGACCCGAACGAAATCGGCGGCGCTTGGCGGCCTATTTCCGATGCACCGCACGACAAGCCGGAAGGCCGCGCGTCCAATGAGGATGGGGAGGCGGGGGTGCGGGCTGCGTGGGAGGCGTTGAAGGCCGCGTTCCTGGCGGATGACGGACCGCGATTCGCGAAGGCGTGCGAGCAATTTTCGGAGCGGCTGGGCTCCCTGCCCGCGGCGCATCGTCCGAATCCGGAACTCATCGCGACGGAGTTGAGGTTCAACCGACTGCAACCTTTCAGCGTTGGTTGGCGGGTGATGGTCGTCGGCGCGGTCCTGGCCGGCGCGGCGATGGTCGTTCGGCAAAGGTGGTTTGATGTCGTCGCCGTGCTGGGGATGGTGGCCGGGTTCGCGATCCTGACCTACGGCTTGTCCATGCGGTGGCAGCTCGCCGGACGCATCCCAGCTTCGAACATGTTTGAGTCCCTGCTCTTCCTCAGTTGGGGCATGGGCTTCTTTGCGATTATCTCGATGTTTATCTTACGCAGTCGCGTGGTGCCGTTGACCGCTTCGGTCATTGGCGCGACGGCCCTGATCCTCGCGGATTGTCTCCCTTTGGATGCCTCTATTCGGCCGATTGCCCCCGTTCTGCTCGACACCTTTTGGATGTCGATCCACGTGCCGATCATCATGGTGTCGTACTCGGTGCTCGCGCTTGGCGTGCTTGTCGCACACGGGCAACTCGTTGTCATGGCCGTCGCTCCCGGACGCCGCGAACTCTGCAGGGCCATCGATACGATGCACTACTGGTACATCCATACGGGTTCCATCCTGCTTCTTGCGGGTATCGTGACAGGGAGCATGTGGGCCGCCGATTCCTGGGGGCGCTACTGGGGTTGGGATCCGAAAGAGGTTTGGTCGTTGGCGGCCTTTCTCGGCTACCTGACCATCCTGCATGTGCGGCTGGATCAGCAGCGCGTGCCAGCGTGGGCCCTCGTTGTCGGAGCAGCGCTGACCGCCGGCACATTCGCGATGATCATCCCCCAACTCGGCGCTTCACCGGCGAGATTGCTTTGTCTTGGTGCGGCCGCGGTGGCAATGGCTTTTCTCGTCCTCGCCAGGGGACACTTTGCCACGGCAGTGAAGAGTGTGTTGGCATTCTGGTTGATCGTGATGACCTATGTCGGTGTCAATTACGTGTTGAATAGCGGCCTGCACAACTACGGGTTCGGCACGGGGGCCGTCGCGAAAAACATGCTGCTCGCGGGCGGGATCGATCTGGCGTTCGTAGGACTCTGCGGCGCGATCTATCTTCTGCGACACAGCACACCAAGCACCATCCAAGCAACGGCGCCCCAATAGAGCAGGTTTCGAATACATGAGCGGCCGGCGCCCCTGTCGGCCATCGAGAATCGTTGGTTCTTCACGTCCGACAGGGGCGTCGGACGCTACAGCCCAACTTGGATTGCCATAGACGCAAAAAAAGCCCACGGATCGGAATCCGTGGGCTTTGATGCGAGTCTGGCGGCATCAAGATAGCGCCGCCTATTGATAACTCATCGGCGAAGCCGGCCGTTTGACTGCCTATGGAATCAGGCTCTCTTCGGTGCCTTGAGCAGCAGGGCGATCACCGCGGCCACGAGGCACGCGACGCCGGCGATGATGAAGGGCATCTTCCAGGCTTCCGCGCTGACGGTGGCAATCGCCTCCGCGTTCTCGGCGGCCGTGCTCGCCGCCTCCGTTGCTGCGTCCTTGAAGTAGCCGGCGACCTTTGGCCCGGCAATGCCGGCGACGCCGTAGGCCAGGAAGATCCAAGGGTAGTTGGTGCCCACGTTCTTGTTGCCGAAGAAGTCAGCCGTGGCGGCCGGGAACAGGGCGAAGTTGCCGCCGAAGTTGAAGCCGATGACGCACGCGCCGATGATCAGCCCCATCTCCGTGGTGCCCACTTTGAAGAACGTGAGCATCATAATGCCCTGGATGAGGCACATGAGGAATAGTGCGGTCTTGCGTCCGATCTTGTCGGAGACGGTTCCCCAGATGATGCGGCCCAGGCCGTTGAGAATCGCGTACCAGGCCATCGCGGTTCCGGCCATGATGCCGGCGTCCTTTGCGTTGTCGCAGACGCCATGCTCTTGCAGGCTGTCGATCCCGAACAGGCGGATGCAATAGATGACCATCAGGCCCGCCAATGCCGAGCCGATGAACATGAAGAGCAAGCCCCAATACTGCGGCGTGCTGACCATCTGGGCTGCGGTAAGATCGACGGCGCCTGTTGCCTTGGCGGCGCCACTGTCCGCTGCCGGCGGGTTCCAGCCGGCGGGTGTCCAACCGGCAGGGGGGTTGACCATCACGAGGCTGCCCAGCAAGACGAAGACGGCGAACACGATTCCGTAGATGACAAAGACACTCTGAACGCCCGGCAAGCCGAAGAGGTTGGTCTCGTTAAGCAGTCCGCCGAACCAACTGCCGGCGAGCTTAATCCAGATAGTCGCGCCGAAGCCGAACCCGGCGACCGCCAGACCTGTGATCATGCCCTTCTTGTCCGGGAACCACTTGACGCACACGGCGATCGGAACCACGTAGGCGAAGCCGATTCCGGCGCCACCGACGAGACCGATACACACCAATTGTGCCAGGAAGGTCTTGCCCAGGAAGCCACCCAGGACGTAGCCGGCTCCGAGGACGAGTCCTCCCACCATCGCGACGACGCGCGGGCCGGACTTCGCTTGCCAACGCCCGGCGATGAGCATGACCAATGCGAACGTAGCCAAACCGGCGGAAAACACCCAGGCCGCCTGGCCCGCAGTGAACCCGTAATCGCCGCCCTCCGCGGTGATCTTTTTCGTAAAGACGCTCCAGGCGTAGATCGCGCCCAGGGCGAGTTGGATAAGGATTGCCCCGACGACGACGAGCCAACGGTTCATGACTGGTTGAGACTGTCCTCTGTTTGCGTCCGCCACGTGTGAATCTCCTCTGAATAACGAGTGTGCTGGTTGGCTGTTCACCTGGGCAGATCGGAAGAGCACACGTCTGAACT
>CAZTAR010000304.1:0-6119 GCA_964611695.1 uncultured Planctomycetaceae bacterium
ACCTCGACAGTGCTCGGTTCGCGCCGAAGCTGGGAGATGACCTGATCCCCAGACTTCGAAGGAAGCATTCTGTCCAGGATCAGAACATCGGGCGGATTACGCAACGCCTCTGCCAGGCCGTCTTTCCCATTCGAGACGCACCGGCACTGATACCCCTCGCGTTCAAGGTTGTGCCTGACCAAGTCAGCCAAGTCCGGCTCGTCTTCGACAATCAGAATGTTTGTTTCCACGCTCACGTTTCAAGCTCCTCGGATGCATGTGCAAGGCATACTCAACCCCAATCAGCCTGCCCTCTGCGTCTATCGGCTTGCTACTTCTCCATGAACCATGATACCGTGGCTTCTGTTTGAGTCGAGTTCCTCCTAAGTTCGGCATTCGCGACATCAGGCGAGACGGTGGGCTCGGCCACCGTGAATCCGGAAAAAAATCCTACTATGAAGAAAGGTCATTCTAATGGAACCGAGGGCGTGATCCCCGCATCGCGCCTCCTGCTGAAACGATGGGTAGCCTCCAGACACCCGGCGTCACCTCTGTCCCGTTGCCGCAGCCCCATGTGCCGACGGAATCGTCATATTTTTGGCCCATCCTGCCAATCGAAGATCCGCCGGTTAGCATGATGATCCTGACATTGGGCGACTTGGCCATTCCACCTGCCTCGGTGACCCGACAACCTCGACAATCGAATGATGACCAGTGTATTCCCCGTCAGCCGGGACGGGCTCGCTCGATTCGATCGTGACGAGACCCTCAAGGTGAATGTCCGTCACTGCCAACAAGTCCTGATCACCCGACTGTGTTTTGGACATTTCACTCGTTTCCCGATAGCCGCGAGGCGCATCGCGGTCGATCGGATTGACGAGCACGGCATGCAAATGATGTTTCGCTCCAACAAGGCACAAGGCCTGGGAAGACACTCGCATGCGAGTTGAGTAGCGTATAAAATGAAGCCTGTACTATATATGACAGTTCGGTCGCTAAGGAAGGTGGAGCACATCCGATGTCAACAGAACATCCATCATCGTCGCACAATTTTGGCATTCCAAAGGCGACATTAACCACGCCCGCAACGAACCCAACAACAACTTTCTCACCGCAGGCCGGCCAGTACTATCGCGTCGACAGCAGTCGCAACACCTACGCGGAATTGTGGCGAGATAACCGGTCGCCGGCGGTACTGATCGCCTGGTTAAGCAAGCTGCTTCGAATCAAACTCCCGGGCACTGTCAATGACCTCAACGTAGTCTCGCTACGGCCCTTCCTGGTGAACGTCAGAACGGTCCAGGAGACCCTTCCCTCTGACGTGCAGCAGAAGTTCCAGCCTGTCATGCGTGAGTTGAAGGGCTTAGGGTTTGGTAAGGCGATTTTCTTCGCTATCGATGATCAGTTTCATCATAGCCGGACTTGGCAAATAGCCCTCCTGTCCCGCGATGGCCGCTCCATAGCGCGCATCAACCACCGAGTTGAGGGGCCTGCGTATTCCAAGAAACACTTTTTCACTGAATTCCTATCCAAACTGTCCGGCAACAGGTTTCTCTACGCTTCGTCGGCGCGAGCCCAGTTGCTGGTACCGGCACTGTGTCAGCTCAACTGGAACGACAAAGCCACCACATCCCAGCTGTGGATGTCACACCGACAGAAGTTGGACGAGGCCCGACTGGCGGGAGACGCCGCCGTTGTCATGACCGGATCGCGCGAGGTGGTCGAGGTGCTGGAAAGCCACCACGAGGCGGTCCGTGATTTTCACCTCGCCCGGGGGGTATTCTCCTCGATGCAGGGTGAAGATCTTGCGCAGGCCGTGGTAATCGATAGGACCACCGAGCAGGCCCGTACCGGACAGACGCGGCATCCGGAAATAATGGCACAACTCGACAGGCTACAGAAGAATCGCACCAATTGGACCAGTGCCCTCCTCGTTCTGGGAGTGTCGATCGGACTCTTCATCGGCGCTGGAGCGGGTGTGTGGAAATGGTCGTGGGAAATGCTCCTGATGATCATGGGCATCCTTCTCGTGCACGAGGCCGGCCACTATATCGGCATGAAGCTTTTCAAATACAAAAATGTCCGCATGTTTTTCATTCCATTCCTGGGGGCAGCCGTCAGCGGGGAGAATTACGCCGCGCCCGCCTGGAAGAAAGTGCTCGTGTCGCTCATGGGACCACTGCCCGGCATCTTTTTGGGTGGTTTGCTGGGGGTCGCGGGCATGGTCAACAACAACGACACGATGATGAGCGTTGCGGTGATGACCCTCATTCTGAACGCCCTCCAGTTACTTCCCGTACTACCGCTTGACGGTGGACACGTCATGCACACGCTGATCTTCAGCCGCAATTTCTATCTCGACGCCATTTTCCAGGTCATCGCGGTCTGTTTACTGGTTGGTCTCGGTGCGATTATTGGCGACAGGGTGGTGCTCGGTCTCGGCGCAATAATGGCGATCGCCATACCGACAGCCTTCAAAGTCGCAAAGATTGCCCTGGAGCTCCGGCAGCAGGGATTCGGACCAAACGGAATCTCGCCATTCACCGCCACGCCAGCGACTGCGGTCTCAGCGGCCGAACCCGGCGTGAACCCGGCGAGCGCAATGTTGGCGGTTGCCCCCACCGAGGTTCCCATCGCCGCCCCGTTTCATCCGGCGGTCAACGCAGAGGAATGTGCCATTACACCGCCAGCCGCGGAAGCCATCGTCGAACGAATCCTTGTCCGCTTTCCGAAACTCAAGTCCCCCAAGCAGGTCGCCCAGTTGACGCTGCGCGTGTTCGAGATGCTCGTGACACGACCGGCAGGCATAGCGGCTTCTGTCGGTTTCGTGTTCCTGCACGGCGCATCTTTCATCATGGCCTTGGTCTTGCTCATGGTATTCATGATTGCCCAGGACCCCGAGATGATCGATCCTTACGCCGCAAACACCGCAAATCCAACATGCCTAGTCGATCCCGAGGGCATCACAACATGGAATTCAACGTCGGTTTTTCCGGGCGTTGCCCCTGGCGACAAACAACCTGAAACAGAACCCAACACACTATCGCTGGGAGAGTTCGAAACGATCATCGCGACCTTCTCATCGTCCGAAGAGGCCCGTAGCGCTTTTGACGAGGTGAAACAGGAACCCCCGACCTTAGCCACCCTGGTCCTTTTTGGGCAATCGGTCTTCTTGTCCCTCCCCTTGTCTGACGAATCAGCCCGTACGAGGTGGTTTGACCAATTCGACGGACAAGCCGAGACAGTATTCGTTGCAAGCGAAGGCGGTGATGGTGCTTCCCTGACGCTCGCCTGCCTGGCTGCTGATAAACAGCAGGCCCAGGAAATCGAAGAACGACTGACGTGTTTCTTGGCGCTACCGCAGCTCTGCCTGATCCCTCCATGGGCAAGCGATGACCTTGACCAACGCTCTGAGGGTGAGCGTACCCGACACGAAACGGCGCGTGCGACGTTCTGCCAATTATATTGGGCCTTCCCTTCCGATACGCCGGAACTCGAAACACTGCGCGACAACATGAGCCGCGCCGTTCGGCGAAACAACCAAACCGAGGTAACGCGTCTCTCCAAGAAACTCTCCGACCTTCAAAACCAACTTATCATCCGAGAACTCGAGCGTATACGCGATAACGAAACGGACCCGGCCTCCCGAAACCTGGCGGATCGATACATCGCCATCAAGGTCGATGAGTTGAAGGAGGAGAAACAGCCCAAGGAGCTTGAGCCTGAAGAGGATTGGCAACAGGTTGTGTACGAAGTGAATGCACGGCAACGTAACGAACTCGGACCTTTGATGGGCCAGCTGCCCTTGTCACCCAATGGCGGCCGCCCATCGCCGAAGATGCTTCGTTATTCAACCAGTAATGGTTACGTTGATCATTCTGGAAACGCCAAACTCCTCGTATACCTTACCTTTGAGGATGTTTTACACGGGGCGCCCGCATTTCTGAAATGGTTGAAGCAGCACGGATGTCGCGATTTCAAGTATGAGATCCGCAGCGCCGACATTGCGGATTACTACTTTGACGAGTGAGAGTGTTGACGACACGCCTATTACCCTGGCTGAATCCATCATTGAACACCTGATCCGCGCCATCCGTCGAGAGCGCGGCCCTCATCATCGCGACTGCAGCGAGGCTTGAATCTCCAAGCTGTCCGTTGAAGTGGGTCATCTGCGGTTTGGCTGCGTGCAACCCGCACATTTCGACGTGAGAATCGCAAACCATTGCCGTTGAAACCGATGGGTAGAGGGTGGTTCCGTGAGCTCAGTGCATGCGGAACCCAAGGGTTAATCTTCGGGCACACCGATGGCGACCCTTCACGCGGGAAGAACGATGCCGGGCTGAACGATGCCGGGCTATTCTTAGACCATGCGGCAGGAACTTGAGAGGCGGTCGGCGGAATTCGAGGCCGCGAAGGATGGCGAGGAGGTCGTGGCTGGACGGAGTTCATGAGGATTGCTTGGGAAATCCCACCTGGGAGACGAAAATGGCAACGTGTGACAAGAACAGTGTCGGAACGTCTTGTGTCGTGTGGCGTGTAATCGGCATCGCCGTGATAGTCGTGGCCATGATGAGGGTTCCGGCTTATGCCCAATGGTCGCAGTGGGGTGGCCCTGATCAGAGTTTCAAGGTGGACAGCCGGGGACTCGCCAAGAAATGGCCTGAGAATGGTCCGCGGAAATTGTGGTCTCGCAAACTGGGGGAAGGCTATTCGGCAATCTTGGCGGATGCCGGCCGCCTGTACACAATGTACCGTGCCGGCGAAAAGGAGATTGTCATCTGCCTAAACGCCAAAACGGGAAAGACTCTCTGGGAACATGCGTACAAGTCGTCACCGCCAAAAGGGCATATCGCAGACTATGGCAACGGCCCGAACGCCACGCCCCTCTTGACCGGCGGTCGGCTCTACACGATCGGTGTCGCAGGCATCATGCACTGTCTGAGCGCGGACACCGGCAAGACGCTTTGGTCGCACGATCTGCTGGGTGAGTTTGGCGGAAATGTCCTGGAGTACGGCTATTCGTCCAGCCCGATCGAATACAAAGACACCATCATTACGCTCGTCGGAGGCAAGGGCGCGAGTATCGTCGCACTGGGGAAAGAAGATGGTGCCGTTGCCTGGAAGAGCTTGGATTATGAGAATAGCTATTCAACGCCTCGCATTCTGAAGATCGCGGGTGAAAACCAACTAGTGACGTTCATGGCTGCGGAAGTGATTGGCGCTGATCCCGCAAGCGGCACACTGAAATGGCGATACCCTATTGTCAATCGGTGGAGACAGAATATAAGTCTGCCGATGCCGGCCGGCGATGACATGTTGTTCATCTCATCCCTGTTGACAGGCTCACGCGGCCTGAGGCTTATCAAAAACAGCGACCGGTTTGACGTGGAAGAGGTCTGGACGACGCGCAAGATACAGAACTTCTTCGGATCAGCGGTTTCGATTGGCGATTATGTGTATACATCGACGGGAAGGCCCGGGGCACTGTTCATCGCGGCGGTACAGATGCAATCCGGCAAGATCGCTTGGCGAAAGCGGTGGTCGAGCAGGGCCAATCTCCTCTTCTCGGACAATTCATTAATCCTACTCGACGAGCACGGCAATCTCACCCTCGCCAAGGCGAATCCGGATAAATTCTCGGTCATGTCGCGTTGCGCGTTGTTGGAATCGCCCGCATGGACCCCACCGACACTCGTCGGAACGACGCTATTCGTACGAGACTGCAAACAGATCATGGCGTTAGACTTGGCCGAAGACGGCAATTTTCCATGAATGCCACCTTCGTCTTGCCGCTCGCTCAAATGGGCCAAAATGTTGATCAACTCCCAGATGGCCCAGCAGCAGGTCGGGCATCGCAGTCAACAGAATCGCGATAGCAATCACACCCAACTTGAACATCGATTCTTCCGTAAGCGTCCGGCGAACCCCATCTTCAATCCAGCCGACGACTCGATCATCATGCAACCGTGTTTGAAGCGGAGGCATGACCCATGGTCCACAAGAACCGAGATCCAGAAAAATCAGAGAAAAATCAGGAAAAATCAGAGGAAAAATCAGGACAGTTACTACTTTTTCCGTCGTCTCTTCGTAACTGTTTACCGTCGTGCGAGGGTTTCATGACGAGTCGGTGAGGACGGCCG
>CAZTAR010000305.1:0-6094 GCA_964611695.1 uncultured Planctomycetaceae bacterium
GGTGGATTATGTACGTAGGTTGAGAATCAATTCAATCTCGCCGATCGGCTCGTTGAGTTGGCGTGCGATCTCGGGTGCGGATAAGCCTTCATCAGCCAACGCGTAAATTTTCTGTCGGAGCGGATCCGGTGGCGCGGCGGGAGATTGCACGGCAGGGTCCGGCGGCGAGTCGGTGGATTCCTTCGATGCGTCTTCTTCTTGCGGTTCCGCGGCTGCCGGCGTATCCACGTTCGCGGACACCCGCTTGCACTCGTCGATCAGGATTCTCATTGCGGAGATTCGCCGATCCGCGTCGGAGATGGACTGTTCGAGCTTGGCGAACTTTGTGTCTACTTGCGAGTTGATCTTACGAGAGAGTTCCTCCAACTCGACCAACAGCCGTTCCATGTCTCGCTTGACGGAGGCGCCTTGGCCGACAGCCGAGTCGATTTCGCGACGGTATTGTTTGGGCGAGCCGTCGAGGGGGCGTCGACGCCGCATATTCAGAATGACGCAGGTGCCCATCACGACCGCCGCGAGCAGCAGCAGGTACTGCGTGGATGAGTCCTTCGACGATTCCGCGATGATGTTCGCTATGTTGTTTTGGATGTGGCTTGCGATCTGGTTCATGGCGTGCGTTTCCGATGGTCTCGCCACGCGTGCCGCGCTTCTTGAACGACCTCGCCCAGCGGCACTCCGTGTTCCTGGGCGGCTTTCGCGCAATCATCATACT
The DNA here is from genome assembly GCA_964611695.1 of uncultured Planctomycetaceae bacterium. GTDB lineage: Bacteria > Planctomycetota > Phycisphaerae > UBA1845 > UTPLA1 > CAZTAR01. Next base: position 713 of record CAZTAR010000305.1, read on the forward strand.
CCGGCGCCGCGTGGATGGCGCGTCCGCCGGAGAGGCCCACCTTGACCCGAATCTCACCGAACCGGGTGCCCACGGTTTCGATTGCCCGTGCGAGCTTCCGCCGATCACATCGGTGACTGCGAATCCCGAGAGTGGTGGTCTCGGCGAAAAGGACCTCCTCACAGGCTCGCTGATTGTCGCGCGTCGTGAGGACGGAGAGCAGGACGCCGGGCCGGTTCTTTTTCATCATGATCGGCGTGGTGAAGACATCCAACGCTCCCGCGGCAAACAGAGCGCCGAAGGCATGGCCGATCTGCTCCCCGGTCGCGTCGTCGAGGTTCACCTCCAACACTATGACCTGATCGGCCTGCGCATCATCGCACACTTCATTCCCAATGATGAGCCGGAGAAGATTGGGCCGCTTGGTTCCTTCTCGGGTACCGGCTCCGAAGCCCCATCGTTCGATCTTCATCGGCGGAATCGGTCCAAACGTGTCGGCCAGGACCGTCAAGACGGCCGCGCCGGTGGGTGTCGTGAGTTCGCCGGGCTCGTCACAATCGGCCAGGGGCACACCGATGAGAAGCTCGGCTGTGGCCGGCGCGGGCACAGGCAAGACACCGTGCTCGCATGTCACCGTGCCGCTTCCGACGGAGATCGGCGAGCAGACGATCCTGTCGATCCCCATGAGTTCCATGCCGATCGAGGCGCCGACGATATCCACGATGGCGTCGATCGCGCCGACTTCATGGAAGTGGATCTTGTCCACAGAAGTGCCGTGTACCTTCGCCTCGGCCTCGGCGAGTCGCCCAAAGATTCTCCGGGCATTGTCCTTCACCCGGTCGGAGAGGCTTGACGTGTCGATCAACTTGAGGATGTCGGGGAGATGGCGGTGGGTCTTTTGGTCGCTATGTAAGACGTCTACTTTTTTGGCAGCGAAACCATGCACCTGCACGTCGCGAACGGTTAACTCGTAGCCTTCGAGGCCGAGTTTGCCAAGTTCGGTTCGCAGGCTGTCCGTCGAAAGACCTGCCGCTACGAGTGATCCGAGGATCATGTCGCCGGCGGCGCCGCTAAAGCAATCGAAGTATCCGATCATCTCATCGTTAACCGTCTTGTGGCCGGCTCTCTGCATCTATGCGAGCGAGAAGCTCTTGAACGTGCGTGACCAGATCCTGGCGGGAAACCTCGACCTGGCCCGGTCGTTCTTCGCGCCATTCGTCACGGCCATCGATTTGTTTCGCCTTCGCCTGGCCTGCCGCCATGTCTTTGAGAACGACCTTGCCGGCTTCTCTCTCGTTCGACCCGTAGATAATGGTGATAGGCACGCCGTATCGGTCGGCGTACTTGATTTGTTTGCCGATGCGTTTGCCGGCGCCGAGGTAGACTTCCGTGGGGATGCCTGCCCGCCTCAGCTCGTAGGCCATGGCGACGTACTCGTTCATCATTCCTTCATCGATCGTGCTGACGAGCACCTTGGCGGTCGCTTTGTGCAGCGGGATTCGATCCAAGTCGATCAAGGCCGCTAAGAGTCGATCGACGCCGATCGAGGCTCCGACAGCGGGGAGGCGTTCGCCCAGGAATCGCATTACCAGTTCGTCGTAACGCCCGCCGGCGAACACCGCGCCGAATTTCGGTGCGTCGAGCAAGACTGCCTCAAAGACCGGGCCTGTGTAATAGGCCAATCCTCGGGCGACGCTCAAGTCGATTGCCGCTTGGTCATCGCCGTAGCCCAGCGTTGTCAGGTGGCCGGAAATCCTGGCCAAGGCGTCTATCTCTTCCGTCGCATCGGGTGTTACTGCGAAGAGTTCTCGCAGTTGAGTCAGGACGTTTTCGCGTTGATCGGCACGGATTGCGAGGAATTGTTCGATCTTGTCGACCTGCTCGCTTGCCAGGCCGAGGCCGGGGATGGGATCGCCGGATTTGTCGACGTAACCCTCGGTAAGTTCGAGCCGAAGTTTTTTGTGGCCGATTTTGTCCAGCTTGTCGAGGACGCGGAAGACATCTTTGGCGCGATCCAAAGGGATGCCGGCAAAGGGCATCAGGAGATTCAGCACTTTGCGACTGGAGAATCGCACCTGATAGGGGCCGACCTTCAACGCCGACAGGGTGTCGCACATGCCGGTGATGATCTCGGTATCCGCTATCTCGGACTCGACGCCCACCGAATCGATGTCGAACTGTGTGAATTCGCGGAAGCGTCCGCGATCGGGTTTGTCCGCCCGCCAGACGGGGGCGACCTGGTAACGCCTAAACGGCCGGGGCAGGTCTTTGTATTGAGCCACGACCCTTGCCAAGGGCACTGTGAGATCGAAGCGGAGGGCGAGCAAGTCTTCATCGGGAGTATGGGGGCCGCAGTCGGGGTTGCGCACGCCGAAAGTCTGTGATTGGGCTTCGGCCCCGGCGGAGCCGAAGAGTACGTCACGGTACTCGATCGCCGGCGTCCCGAGTGGCACGAAGCCGTACCGTTCGTAGACCGTTCGGATCGTGTCGATCATCCATTGCCGCGCCTGCATTTGTTCCGGCATCAGGTCTCGGAGACCTCGGAACAGACGCGGTGCTACTGTGTCAGCCACTCGGAATGCCTTTCGACGATATGTTGTCCTGGAGAAGAAACTACCGGCGCCGGGATTTGAACCCGAGACCTTCTGATCCACAGTCAGACGCTCTAGCCAGGCTGAGCTACACCGGCGTCAATCCGACGCTTGACATCCTGCCGTCAAACGAGCATTCCAGTATACATTGGGGATGTTGAACTGCAAGGCGCAGGCGTGGCAGCGTCGCGGCTTCCCAGGGCAACCGGTATTCTGGGCTCAAACCATTCGGCCGGGTCTATTCTTCGGGAACCGTGACGTCGAGAAAGCTGCAGGCGCGGTCTCGGGTGCAACCCTCCCTCGCGGTCTGGGTGCAGATCCGGAGAATGTGATTGCTTTGAGCGGTATTGCCCGGCTCTGTTCGACGGCTTGACAGAGAGACCCGAGGCGGCTAAGAGGATACTTCTACACCCGAGGGAGGTGTGTGGTAAAGGAAACATTCGCCCTGATCCGTATGAGGAGTGACCAGCATGATCGCAGATTTGCTTTTTCTGGCCGTTCAAGAGATTGAAGAGCCCAGTGCGATTTTTAATCTGAGAAACGGGATTTTCGTTCTCGTAATTATCGGCCTTCTGGTAGGCTTGAAGATCTACAAGAACAAAACGATGGGGTGAAATCGATCTCCGCTGGCCGTTTCCTGGGGATCAAGGCTTGGTCCGACAGGCCGTGGTGAGGAGGAAAGCTACGGTTTGAATAGGCTGCTCTTGCAGTAGAAATCGCCAGCTGAACACCGGTGTAAGCGTTGTACCGCATTCAGCAGGGCGCTACCTTCCGCATGATGTGTGGAAGAGTCGATGTCGGGCCTCCACCCATTCAATAGCGATATCAGCCTTCTTGCACGTCGTGTTCTGGCGTGTCGAGGGGGCAGTCGTGGCATTGCGCGCGGGGTTTGCAGTGGCGCTTGCCGACTGCGACGAGCAGCGCGTGGAACTCATTGAACATTCTGACATCCTCGTCCAGATTGTCCTCGAACAGTGACTTGAGGTCCGCATAGTTCGCGTCGTCGTCGATCAGTCCGTGCCGACTCGCTACGCGGGCCGTGTAGGTGTCGACGACGAAGGACGGCATCTCCAATGCATAGAGCAGGATGGAATCCGCCGTCTCCGGTCCTATGCCGTTGATCTGGAGCAATTCTTCCCTGAGCGATCCCATGTGCCGGCGGCGAAGTGATTCGATGTCACCGTCGTGGTTCTCACAGAGCCAACGGACGAAGTTCTTTAATCGCCGTGTCTTGACCTTGTAGTAACCGGCGGGGCGGATGAGCTCGGCGAGTTCCGCGTCTGGCACCTGTTCGAGTGGTTGCCATTGGAGCAGGTGGGCTGCCCGAAGGTTCGCGATGGCCTTCTCGACGTTTTTCCAGTTTGTATTCTGGACAAGAATCGCTCCTATCACGACCTCGGTGGGAGAATCGCCGGGCCACCAATCCTGTGGGCCATAGGCGTCCAAGAGGGTTTTGTAAAGGGTGCGGAGGGCATTGCCTGTGGTCGATGGCATTCTGTTTCCTTCCTGAGTCTCATCCTGACAGCACGCCGGAATTCCCGAATCGCATCGGCGTGTCGTTGCGGTTTTGGGTGTAGTGCGGTAATGATACCGGCATGGCGAAGCGGGAGACTAGGCGAAGACCTCCGAAAGTACAGATAAGGCGTCCTCGAAAGCGGCAGGCGTCCGATTCTGACAGCTACTGGGAAATCTCCCATCGACCGCTTCAGTGTTTCGTGTTTTTGCTCCCGATGGTGCTGGCCTATGAGATGGGCATGGCGCTTACTCACCGGGGCATTCCGATCGATGCTCGTCCGGATCTGGCTGCGAAGCAGTTACTCCAGTGGTTCTTCAGTTTGTTCGGCATCGAAGGGCTGATCGACCTCTTCGGCATGAGAGGACTCTACCTGCCGGGGATCGCCCTCCTGGTTGTGCTGCTCGTCTGGCAGATGGCGTCGAAATATCCTTGGAAGGTCGCGTGGAATGCGCTCTTCGGCATGGCGGGAGAGAGCGTTCTTCTGGCCCTTCCAGTCCTGCTGCTCAACGAGTTGATCCGCGACATCAGCCCGTTGCAGGGCGTCGCGGTCGCCGGCACTTCCACACTCGACAATCTGTTGCTTAGTGTCGGCGCCGGGATCTATGAGGAACTTGTGTTCCGGCTGATTGTCATCTCACTTCTGACTTTGTTGTTGATCGACATCGGCCGCGTGAAGGAGGTTCCGGGCGTGGCGCTGGCGGTGATCATCTCGTCGCTGCTGTTTGCGGCGCACCACTATCCCCCCATCGGTTCGGACATTTGGTCGACGAGCGAGTTCGCGTTCCGGTTTGCGGCCGGCGGCTATCTCGCCGCGGTCTTCGTTCTGAGAGGATTCGGACTGGCCGTCGGATGCCACGTGATCTATGACGTCATCGCTTTTGCGATCCCTTAGTAACTACCTTAGCATTGTGGCACGGGCGTCTCGCCTGTGTCTTCCAACGGCGGGACGCCGGTGCCACAAATACCAGGGCGGAACCATCCCGCCAACTTTGGGTTGACAACGCACGAGGTCATGCCCACCCAACTTAGGTCATGGCCACTCTACCTGACAAGGCTTTGTTGGTTCTGCGGTTGGTTTTGATTGGGTTTGACTACCTCGATGACATAGTCCATCGCCGCGCCGATCGGCCTTGCCGTTTGGAACGGTGTTCGGGTCACACGCCGGATCCAACGCGCGTATCTTCGCATCCATTCGTTGGGCAACAACCAGGTATCACATACGCGATAGACCAACGGCCAGACAAGGTTGCATGAAAAGATTGCGCGGATGTGGAAACCGTGGCGGTGAAAGGCTCG
>CAZTAR010000306.1:0-6087 GCA_964611695.1 uncultured Planctomycetaceae bacterium
GGGATCGCCTGGAAGGCCCTTTTCGCTTCCCGTGCTATTTTGAATGCACCGCGCCGCAGACGGGCTCGCATCTTCTGGTGCTCTTCCAGGTCGCGCTTTGTGCGAATGACGTTGTTGCCGCAGTTCGTGTGGAACATCGCTCTCTGCTCCTCATCGCACACGAGAACCGAGTGAACATCTTCGGGTTGGATGCAGAGCCAGAGCTTCCGCCCTTGGCAGTTGACCATGCGGTGATCGCCAAAGCCGAAGACCTCGCCGAGCCAGTGAATCCCATCACGGCGGACCAACTTTGGTCCGATGAATTCGCCGAACACGAAGTCGAGTACGTCGTCTGATTTCTTGCGGGCGGGGCCGTCCCGGAATTTCTCCAGGGCGTAGCGCGGCGTGTAGCCGAACATGTCGGGAGCCGAGTGCGGCGTGTCGTTGTAGATGTCGATGCCCTTCACGACGGCGGCTTCCACCTCTTCGAACGTGGGCAACTCGTCTAGATGGCCACGGCACCACTTGGCGAAATCCTCACGCCGCTCGGCGTGCGAACCGCCGCAGAACGAGGGGAAGGTCTTGTCGACATGCTCCTTCATCCCCCGAAAGTAGGATTCGATGGGCTTGGATTGCGGGTGATAGGGCGTTACGGGCCGGCACTCGATGTTGAGTCGATCGAGCACATGAGCGACGCGCGGCCCGTCGAAATCATCCACCTTCCATCGCTTCGTGTGCATGATCCCCATGGCCTTCTGGTAGTCCTTGCCCCAGTCGGTCCGAAGAATCTTCGGCAGCCCGAATTCCTTGATGCCATTCTTCACCGAGCCGAGGATCGTGTTGCTGTTCGCGTAGGGCGCGATGATGTAGCCGACGATCGCGCGTGACCGCATGTCCCGCCACGCTGAGATGACAATCTTCCTGGACGGCTTCCATCCCCGGCTGTCGCGCACGCGGTACATCACATCGAGCGTCCGCTCGTCGCCATCCCACTCTTCGCAAGAGGCCAGGGCCTCAATGTCTCGCGTCGCCTTCGGTATGTGGTGCGCGTCGTAAGCGCGAATCCCCTTGTCACAGACGGTGCGATGACCGGCGTCGAGCTTGAGTTCGCGCTGGCGGACCGTCGACAGGCTTGGCCACTCCCAGCCAGGCTGCTTCTCCTTGTGGTTGCGTGCGATGTGCCCGGCAGTCTCCGTATACGCTGTAGCCTGATTCTTGCGGGTGCCACCATCGCGAAGCTTCCGGAAGAACTCCCACGCATGTTCGCCGATCGAGCCCGTTCCGGAACTGCCGGGATACTTGGGTACCAGGGCGGCCACGCCGCCATCGGCGTAACCACGCTGCCATTCGTAGAGTTGTCTCGGCGATAGTTTCTTGATGCGGCATCCTACCCCCATGCGGCCCGAGGCCATCAATTGACCGATGTACAACCGTCTCGTTTCTTCTTCGGTTTTACTCCGGTGTTTGAGACGATACGCCTTGAAGTCCACGACGATGTCGCGACGCAATTCAGCAATCGTTATGTGGCGTGCCCGCACGCCGCCGTTTCGCAGGGCGGCAAGCTGGTGAAGGTCGCGAGCAGCCAGGTCCCGGTCCCGGAGTAATCGCTCGTCTGCTCGCGGGTGGATCGCCCAGATGCCATTGATTTTTTCGGCGCGGCCTCGTGCCTTCCACTCTTCGCATAGTTGCCGCACTCGCCTGTAGCCGACACCCAACAACGGCGCTGCCTGCTCGATCGTCAGATAGGGCGGCGGCACGCGCGGTTGGTCGTCTGGGTTGCAGGCAACGGCAAGACTCACGCTGGCACCCTCCGTTGTCGCCGGCAATACGGGATCAGGCGCTCAAGGCGACGCAGGTCTCGTTCGTTGTGGTATGGGCCGCGCGCCGTGAGGATGCGGCCTGAGTTCTCGACGATTGCCTCGGAGACGCCGCAACAACCGCACCAGATCGCGAGCGAACGTTTCGCCGATATGATCTGGCCGCGCGCGTCATGCTCGAATTGCCACGGGCCATAGCCGAACTGGTCATTGCCGACACGTTGGTCACAACAAGGGCAGTTCATGGCCGGCCTTTCAAAAAATGACGGCCGCGCGCTTGGGTGGACGCGCGGCCGCTTAAGGAGGAAAGAGAGGCCGAATTTCGGGGTGCGGGTGTCATCACGCTGTCACATCCAGTAGCGAGCCCCGAACGCAGAGCGGAATGTCGTTGCGGAGCTTTGGGATTAAATCCCGACGAAGACGCCGGCATTGTGCTTCGATTGCCTGGACGGAAAAGTACACGCCGGACAGGGCTATTTGGTCCGGGTAAGCTAACATCAAGTCGGTCAGCAATTCCAGTTTTTCACCTTGCAGTTGGAGCTCGAGCGGGGCTCGGTCGCGGGCGAATGTCTCGGGACGCGGGGAGAGGCCAGGTTCAGCGCGGTTGGTGGCATCTGTGCGACGTTCACGGATTCGCATCGCATCGCGACCTCTCTCTATATATTCGGCCGACACGCCGAACAGGTCGGCAAGCCGAAAAAGTAAGTCTCGGCCAGGGGAACGACGACCCCTCTCGATACAGCTAACAACGGTCACGGTCACTCCGACGGATCGAGCAACTTGAGCCTGACTTAGGGCGAGTTCCCTGCGCAGCTTGCGTATTCGCGATCCTCGCGATGACAGGCCAGGTCCGGCGCGGTCGCAATCCTTGCCGTGGGGTGATCCATCACTCCCTCCGCGCCTTCCCTGGCTGTGCGACAACCCGGCGACCGCCGTGGGCGGGGCCGGAGTGTGTGTTGTCAGTTGCGCTGACATGAGGTTCCCTTTCGGAGGTGCGCTTCGATCGCTGCCTCCATGAGGCTGAGGTTTTCGCGGGCGGCTGTCGAATGCTCGCGGAATTTCGCGATATCCGCCGCGTCCATCTCGTTCACGCGGCCGTCTTCGATGATTCGAGCCATGTACGGTGCGGCCTTCGCGGCGGCCTCGATCGACTCGCAGGTTCGACGCAACAATTCGTTGATCGGGGGGAGGCGGACCTGACTCGTCGCGCCGGTGCGGTGGGATTGCATCGCGCAGGCTGGTCCGCCATCGAAAACGGCCTGATGAATCACGGGGATGACCCCGGTAATTAGCGAAAGCAGGCGATGATCCAGCGTCATTTCGAACGCGGCGCGGAGGACTTCGCTCGGCAGTGTGCGGACTTCGCTCAGGTATTTGTAGATGCTCTTTTGCGCAATGCCGGAACGGCTCGCTAATTGCTTCACGGTCAGGTCGTGTGTCTGCATGACTTCCTGGAGGACTTCTACGTCGCGTGCCATTCTGTCTCTCATGGGCTCGCCCTCCCTGGCGAAAGAGTGTTTCTGATTTCGCTCGCCGATCAGCGCCGGCGTGTCATACTTCCCTTAGAATCGCGGCCGAAAGGAGGCCGTGATGGGTAATACCAAAAAGCCTTGGGCGATTTTGCTGCCAGGGCCAGTAGTGCAGTTCTGTGTGGAAAGGGCCGCCGTGGAGCTTGTAGGTCGCTCATTGATGCAAGAAGCTGCCGTGCGGTTGCTAAAAGACCTCGATCGACATACCGGCCCAGGTGAACCCAATCGTGCAATCGCCAACGTGCTAGCACGAGCGCTGCGTCTGCCCTGGAGAGACCGGGCGGCATGGGTAGCTCATCGGTTAAAGGGTTGTAAGTTGCAGGAAGCGGCAATGGAGCTCCGGGCCACCGTCGCTCGCAGTTGTTACATGGGCACCTGCGTGATTGATATGGCATGGGTGCCGGGCCTAGCCAGTGCGCTAAGAGGCACCATGTGGAGCAAGATCGAACCCCAATATCCCTCGCAAGCCTACGCCGAGCAATTGCCGTTCTGCGAAGATACCCCTCGACAGTTATTGAAAGCCGGCGGGCACCCCGACCTTGGGCGCTACCTCTGCGATTACCTGGAGAAGCACCCTTTCGGTGACGACGACGATGTGGAGCTTTAGGCGTTAGCATGATCGCCTCCTAACAACTAGCGGGGGCGGGATTCGAACCCGCAACCTGGTGGTTATGAGCCACCTGAGCTAACCAGTTGCTCTACCCCGCAAAAATGTGGGAGTGCCGCTGCCTTGAAAGGAGGAGGAAAAAGGCGGCGACACTCCACTCGGTTGTTGACGGCCCCGGTGAACGCCACCAGGCGAACAGCCGCCGTGGGCCGGCTTGTCTCAGCCGGCAAATTCTTGCGTTTTGAACGGCATCGGCGCAAGAGCCGAGGCCGGGCATGGATCGCTTTTGCCGAGGCGACCGATGACCGAGGGCTTGCCTGGGCCTGCCGGCCCCGGCTCCTGCGTCGTCTGTTTGTGAAGTTAGGCGTGTCATCACTCACCTCGGCTTCTCAAAATATACCATAAACCTTGCGTTTCGCAAGGAAATTCTCGCGATTCGTGCGAATTGACGGAATGTGTTGTGGTTTCAGGGGTTACGGCGGATACTGCTGGCATGAAGTGGCAAGAAAAAGTGCGCTACCACATCGATAATCATCCGATCTCACAGCGCAAACTCGCTAAGCGGATCGACATGAGCGACACCGCTCTTGGCGCAGCGCTCGAAAGCGACGACGCCTGGGACACCGTTCGCAAAGCTATTCGCCTTGCTCGCGAGATGGGCACCACGGTGGAATACCTCTTTGACGCGGAGGCCGACTGGCCACCTGAGCCGATGCTCCAACCCGCCTCCGAAGCTCAGCGGAAATGGGCGATCGAAGAATTGGGGCGCATCGCTCGGGGAGAGCCGCCAGCAGGGTCTCACGGAGCGAAGCGGAAGGCACGAATAACTCGTCGCCGATCAGAATGAAGACGGGAGGGAAGCTGCTCGGGTGCCCGGCCATTGGGGTGCCTCCTTGCGGTGGTAGACCAAAAAGTGTACGTGACGCGACCAAAAAGGTTCGCGGCAGAACGCCGCCGACTATGATATTATAGTTCGGGATTTGTTAGGTGTCAAATCACTGACGGAGGAAATCCATGTCCACCTTCGTTGCACGCCTCTCCTCGCCCCTTTTTTTTCTCTTTGCTTCAGTTTGCTGCGCACAATCAATCCCTGAAGGTAGCCATCGCGAACAGCAGTTAAATGCCGAAGTCGACCGCCTCAAAGGAGTGGTGGAGCGATCGTTTCAGGAGAAGATGCGCTACAAGAAGAAGCTGAAGGAGGCCAGGGGAACGATCGATCGCCTGCAGAGTGAGAACGCCGAGTTGCGGAAATTGGTGAAGATTAGCAAGGTTGGCGACAGCCTGGCCGCAGCGGGCGAGGAACTTCTTCGGTTTTTTGAATGGATGGATACGCAATTGGCCGCGACAAAGGGCGCGACGGCCCAACGGAGGTGGCTTTTTTCAGTGTTGAGCGGTGCGATGGAAGACTGGGCCTCCGACAACGCGGCGGGGCGAACCTTGTTGCGTCCATCGCTTTCGTTGATGAAAAAACGAGTCGAGCAGTTAGACGCAATCACAAGTCGACAAGCAGAGGGCTCTGGTGAGTCCGAGCGAACTGCTTCTGAATCCGAAGTTTGGATTCGGCCACAAGCGATATGTGATTTGTTGGAAGTCAAAAACGCCGAGGATCGCGTCCAATTTTTATCGCGGCTCATCGGTCGGCGAGTGTATTGGGAAGGAACCGTGGCTGGTGGAATCGATGATCGTAACGCTCCATACCAGGTCGAGTTACGACGCGATGATGTCGTGATCTTTGTGAACGTTAGGAAGAAGAAACCGGGGGCCCTGAAGTGGCTCAAGATAGGGGAGGAGGTGCGAGTTGAGGGGGAGATCGCCGACATCGGTGACACGATCGGTTCGTGCATTTCTGTACTGATCGTGAATGGTAAATTGACACGCCCTTGGTGATGTGGTTTCCAAAAGAGCGAAGGGAGTGTGCGAATGCTGCGTCTGCTCGGCTATCTATTCGTGCTTGCGGGACTTCCTCTCACCCTGTTCTTGTGCTTTCCTGGTCTGGGTTGCATGGCTGTCGGCTGCCTTCTGATTATCGCAGGAAAACCTCGCTGAATGGCTCGAAAAGTTTTTTTGAGAATTCTCTTGACAGACCTGTTCTCGGCTATCTAGGATTCTGACGCTTGTCTCAGCCGGCATCCGGAGTAATCCGCGATGCCGAAAG
>CAZTAR010000307.1:0-6059 GCA_964611695.1 uncultured Planctomycetaceae bacterium
TCGCCATTTTGAAGCTCTCTTGCTCAAGCAAACTTTGCCACCCTAGAAAAAAACGCTGGGCCGAGAATCCTGTCTCGGCCCCAAGCGTAGGAGGATACCTATCCGGCAAAGCTAGGCTCTGTCGGAAAACTCCTGTAGCGGCCGACAGGGGAGTCGGCCGCTACAGAAAAAGTTTATCTGCTTTAACGAAAAGAGGATTTCTCTCAGCATGAGTGCGAGAGAGGATTCTCGTACCAGGGGGCCTTCAGGCATCTCACCTGTCTTCACAAGGCAGATGAGAAGGCGCATCGAAAGGAACAGCATGACCCGTGAAGAACTGAGAGCGATCATGGAGTACTTGCGACAGAAAGTTCGCCTGAACAACCCGCAAACGAGCGATGCAGTGACGATCGCCTTCGACGCCCCGACGGCCGATGAGATGGCTTCAGCAGACCTAAACGTCGAAGGCAGCCGGCGAATCCTCGATGCCGCCTGGTGGGAAGAAATGCTGACCGACATCGTCGAAACGCCCGAAATGTGTGAACCGGACGACTCACCCGAGCAGGTCCTCGAATACGCCCGCGACGTCGTCTCGGAGTACATTCGCAAAAGGGCGGAACTCTGATTCGCGCATCAAGGTGCGTTCCCGCACGATCATCCAGAGAACATCTCCTCCTCGATGAGCGTCGTATATTCCTTTGCAAGCTCATCCGAAATCACCGGTCGGTTCCAGGTGAGAGAGAGATTCATCCGGTCGCCAAACTTGTTGAACACGGGATTCCAACCCGGCGGCGTTGCCAACGGTCCGCCGCCCCAACAGTTCACGACTTGGGCCCCGCCGATCGATCTGAAAGGCGGTTCGATTTCTCCATAACATGAAAAACCGGATGTGAGCCGATTAAAATCCGTGCTGAGCTTGAACGCGACAAAGCCATAGATGCCGGCCCGCATGAAGGAAGCGCCCCACGCCATGGCCCACTGGGCAAGATCGCCTTGCCGTTCGTGATAGACAGTCAGTTGCCGAAGGATATCCTCACCGAGCGCCTGCTTGTCGTCGGCATGTTCTCGAAGCCCCCGCAGCGTCGGCGACACAAGATAGTTCCCTGGGATCGGCCGTTTGGCGAGAGCGCGACCGTGGGCGTCTTCCATGGCGACCCGCATCGGAAGCGTCACGAGGTACGCGTCCGTGTCGACATGGTGTTCCAGGTAGAGTCGGTGCTGCGCGCGGATAACGCACGCCGCAAGGTATCGGGCATAGAGCAAGGGTCCCGGCGGTGTCACCTGCTTGGCACGCTCTCGCATCGCACGAATCTCAGCACCATCCCAATGACGGTGTAACACCCCGAAGCTCGTGAACGCGGCACGATCATCTTGCGCCATCGGGTGGATTGAGAGATCCTTCAGACCCTCCTGAAGAGAGAAGCCGTGGCGGAACAAACGAATGCGCTGGCGGAGATTCAGACCGACCAAAGGATCGACGATGCCATCGTCGGGCGCAAGCGGGCCTGGCAATCCAAGCGGCGGACAGTCCGCTTTGCCTGTGTCAGGATTGTCGTGCCGACCCAGTTCCGCGAGAAACCATTGTGCCCCCTCCGCATCCATGAGCAAATGCGGCCATCGAATACAAAACCGCGTCCGCTCTCCAGGCAACGCATATTGTTCCAGCCTCACCAGCAGGCCGGAGTCGAGGTCCCACGCCGGGGTGTAACGCTGCTCGCACATTTCATCCAGACGCGCCCGCCAATCGTCGGTGCCGCGAAGGTCCTCGTAAACGTGCCCAAGGTCGGCCCCACGCAAGGCGGCCTCCCGCACCGTGCGCGGCAGTTTCCAAGACGGCCAACCCGTTAGCAGGGAGATCCTCAGCGTGGCCAGCAGCACGGGATGGGCGGCCAGGGCTCTCGCGAACGCACGGCGGATTCTCCCAGGCTCGATATCTCCGGCGACGTCAATCATCATGAAAGCGATGTTGCCGCTACCGGTCTTCCCGCGCAACATCGCGTGATGCGCGTAGTAGAGGTAATCGCAAGGGTTCAAGGGAATGCGTCGTCGGTTTGCCATGAACGGTGATTCTCTCGCAAGGGCGACACCCGCGCAATGGCGCAGGTTTTCTCACATTACTCCCGTGCAGACCAGTATTTGCGAACGTCCAGCTTTTCGCAAGGGCGTTCAATAAACCGATCCAGATACACACGGCATTCCCCGTGGCCGACAGCCGCCGTAGCGTCGGCCCCCCGTGGCCGACGAGGAACACGGTTTGTCTCTCGCCACACGCAAGAAGAACGAACCCAATCAAAGTCGTCAACCCACGTTTGCATACGCTTCGGACGGCCTCGCATCGAGCAAGAACGAAACGGTTCCCTCCGGTCTCTGTTGACAGTCACCGCAACATTGCACGTTGAACAAACCCGGCGGTCGCGTACACTACGCACATGCTCTGGAGTGGGCGACTGTGAAGGGTGGCACATGTGGTATGCACGGGGAACCACGGAGCACAGTCACTTCCACTCCACCGACCTTGGCGAACAAGCCAACGGCATCGCTGCCGCCACAGAGGAGAAGCCTCTTTGACGACTTTCGTGTGGGTAGTGCTCGTCTTTCAGGTCTGCCTGGTAGGCCTGTGGACGTACGGGATGATATTGGCCCGCGGTCTGAATCTGGACGAGGGCATGCGCATCAAGCCGCTTCCAGATGTTCCCGCGAATTCAAACTCGCCCTCGTTGGCCGTGATCATCGCCGCCCACAACGAAGAAACCCGAATCAAACAATGTTTCGAACAATTGCTCGGCCAGAATTACGGCAACTTCCACGTCATTCTTGTTGACGACCGGAGCGATGACAAAACGAGCGCGCGGGTGCGTGAGATCATGGCACAGGATCCGCGAGTCCGCCTCGTTCAAGTTGATCACCTCCCCGAAGGCTGGATTGGCAAAACCCACGCTTTGGCCGTCGCGACCGAGAATATCGACGCTGATTACCTCCTCTTCATCGACTGCGATTGCCGCATCGAATCCGGGGCGATCGCCGCCGTCATGCGGAAGGTGGTTGACGATCGCATCGCCTTCGCGTCGTTGTGGCCGAGCTTGGAGCTTCAAAGCCTCTCGGAACGATTACTCACACCGGTCGCGGGCTGGCTGCTCGGACTCTGGGCCATCATGGGAACAAAACGAGGCGATTCCAGGTCCGAAATTCGCCTCGGCAACGGCCAGTTCATGCTCTTCTCGAGAGAGGCCTACGAGAAGATGGGGGGGCACGCAGCGGTCCAGGCGGAGTTGGCCGAGGACCTCATCATGGCGAACAAAGCCGCCGCGCTGGGCCTCAAAAGGTGGATCGGCCAGGGCAAGGAATTGTACATCACAACGCGAGCTAACAGTTTTTCCAGCACGGTGGAAGCACTCACCCGCGTCTTGATCGGAAGCCTGATCTCTCCCGGTCGCATCTTCTGGAGCACCCAACTGGTCGCGGGCGGCGTCTCCTCTCCGGTGTGGGCGCTGCCGATCGGCGTCTACGCCGCGCTGGCACTCCACATGAATGCGGGATGGGTGCTCATAGGGGCCTGTTTGCTGCACATCGTGGTGATGCAAGCCGTGGTACGCCACCTCTTCGCCCTGACGATGAGAAATTCCCCGTCGGTATTGTCCTTTATCGCCGGCAGTGTCGTCTGCACCGCTTTGCTGTACCGCGCCTGGTTCATCATCACAGGTCGAGGCTCCGTCAAATGGGGGAAGACAACCTACCGCGTTCGGGGCTCTCGAATCGTCGACGTCCTACCGGAAAAGGGCTCGTCACTCACCACATCCTGACGGCCACCCCATCCAAGAGGCAGAATGCCAACGACGCATCATTGCCCAAGCCCATGGATCGCAATCCATGGGCTCACTTTCTTTCGATTGCCCTGGCCTGCAACTCAGAACTACTCTCCGACGGGTGCGAACAACTCTCGAATCCGGTAGGATGATCCCGCGAAGCGAGTGGCGCCGGGATGCACAAGACGCGGAGTCGCGGTACCGGAATGCCCCCACCGTGACAGCACGAGGGTTGGAGTACGTCCAAGGCCGCGAACCGGTCCGATATTCGTACTGAGGAAAACATGCCGCAGATCGAGGTTGATTGCTTATCCAAAACCTTCCGCGTGCCGGTCCGCGAAGGCGGCTTCTGGGCTTCGCTGCGGAGCCTGGTCAAGCGACGCCACCGCAATGTTCACGCAGTCGATCAGGTCAGCTTCTCCGTCGACCAAGGCGAAATCGTCGGCTTCCTCGGCCCCAATGGCGCAGGCAAAACAACCACCCTCAAAATGCTCGCCGGCCTCCTACACCCGACATCCGGTGACGCGACTGTCCTCGGCCAGGTCCCCTGGAAACGAGACGCCGCCTACCTCCGCCGAATCAGTATGCTCATGGGGCAGCGTTCTCAGATTCAGTGGGACCTTCCCGTGGTGGATTCCTTCCTCGTCCACGGCGCCGTCTACGGCATTCCAAAAAACCAGTACCGGCAAACCCTCGACGAGCTTGTGGCACTGCTCGACCTCGAACCACTTCTCAAGA
Source organism: uncultured Planctomycetaceae bacterium (assembly GCA_964611695.1). Lineage (GTDB taxonomy): Bacteria > Planctomycetota > Phycisphaerae > UBA1845 > UTPLA1 > CAZTAR01. Next base: position 4,521 of record CAZTAR010000307.1, read on the forward strand.
AACAGGCGCGCAGCCTTTCGCTCGGCGAACGCATGAAGTGCGAGATTTGCGTCTCCCTCCTACACCGGCCAGCGGTCCTGTTCCTGGACGAGCCCACCATTGGCGTCGACATCACCATGCAGGCGAGGATTCGCGAGTTCATCGCCAATTACAACCGGCGCTCCGGCGCCACCATTATCCTGACGAGCCACTACATGGCAGACGTCACAGCCCTCTGCGAGCGGATCATCGTCATCGACCACGGCAAGCTCCTCTTCGACGGCGCACTCAGCGAGCTTTCATCAAAGCTCGCCCCGTTCAAGGTCGTCAAGGTCGATCTCGACCGCGAGCCGGACGGCTACGACTTCGACACGCTGGGCGACGTGCTTTCAAGAGACGGCCGCAAAGTGGTCGTCCGAGTTCCGAAAGGTGCCACTGCGAGTGTCACCAGTCGACTCCTCGCCGACCTGCCAGTCCTGGACCTGACCATCGAGGACCCGCCGATCGAAGATGTCATCTCAAGGGCCTTCGGCCAAACCCCGGCCGATTCGGAAAAGGGCGAATACGCGGTGACCCAAGACGAAGAGGATGCCACACCGTGAGGCAGATCGTTCGGGCATACCTGGCATACCTTCGCGCCGGGATCGGTGTGATGTTCCAATACCGTGGCGAGATTGTGCTCTGGGCGGTCTGGGGATTGGTGAACCCGCTCGTTCTCTATTCGATGTGGAGTTCGGCCGCGGAGGGCAACCCGAGCGGACAAGTCGCCGGCTACTCACGGGGTGGATTCGCCGCGTACTTCTTTCTCGTCATGATCGTCGGCCATTTCACCACCGCGTGGGACATCTACGAGATGAGCTACATGGTTCGCAAGGGCACCCTCTCCCCGATGCTCTTGCGACCCTTGATGCCGATCTGGAAATCGCTGGCGGACAACACGGCCTATAAGGTCACGACCTTGCTCTTTGTCGTGCCGATGTGGTGCCTGATTGCCTGGTTGATCGAGCCCCAGTTCGCGACGACGCCGTGGCATCTCCCCGTGGGGTCGGTCGCACTCTTGCTGGCCGCGGCGCTCACATTCTGCCTGGGGCACCTCGTCTCACTGGCCTGCTTCTGGGCAACGAAACTCGACATGTTGGGAGAGATCTACTTCGCCATCGCGTTCTACTTCGGCGGTCGGTTCGCGCCGCTCGAGGCGCTCCCGCCGCCGGTCGAAGCCGTTGCCAGGGCACTACCCTTTCAATGGATGTTCGCCTTTCCCGTCGAAGTCCTCACGGGCAAAACAGAAAGCCTGGCCGTTGCCGCGAGGGGAATCGGTGTGCAAGGGCTCTGGTTGATCGGCGTCGTGATTGCCTTCCGATTGTTGTGGTCCGCGGCTGTCAAAAGGTACACCGCTGTCAGTGGGTGAGTCCGCCATGATGCGAGCCTTGAAACTCATATTCCTCCACATCCGCGTGAGCGTTCAGAACCTTGCCGCCTATCGGCTGGACTTCTTCCTCGGCGTCGGCATGTCCCTCATGCGATTGGGAATGGAGCTTATCGTCCTCTGGACAATCTTCG
>CAZTAR010000308.1:0-6046 GCA_964611695.1 uncultured Planctomycetaceae bacterium
CGGCACTCCGCCTCCTTGCTTCCACCGGCGAGACGCCGGTGCCACACTCAATCGTGAACTGCTCTAGAGCAAACTCACTTTTTCCGAAGCGGCCGACCCCCCAGTCGGCCGAGGCCAATAGTTTGTATTCCACGTCCGACACGGGGGTCGGACGCTACACGATTACTTAGTTGGCTCTAAGGCACAGGCCAGGGGGCTTGCTCCCGCAAGTCAACTCAACCCAACAAACAGGCTCGTCATGGCCAAGAATATCGCCAGCACCAGCAAAATCCAGGACCACCGCCAATCGTAATACAACTTGAAAAGAAGCGCAAGGCAGAGCCCCGAAAATGTGAGCGAAAGCATGAACATCGCTGAGAAGCCGAGGTGAAACACAGGCCTGCCGAGGAGCCTGTCGTACCAGAGGCAGGGCCAGATCAGCGCGAATGCAATAAGGCCGTAGCCACCCCAAAGCAAGCCGGTCTCCCAGCGGAAGGCTCGCCGCAGTTTTTGGCCCTCCGTCGAAAAGTCGAACGCGCGCCGCCTCGCCTCGGATAAGGTGAATTCCTCTCCGCACTCGGGACAGCGCCGTGAGGTCAGACCGGTGAGATTGTAGTCGCAGTAGGGACAGATATGCGGCGGGTGTTGGGGGATGGGCCCATCGCACGGGACGCCTGCTTCTGAACCGTGAATGACGTGTCGCGGCGTGTCGACGACAGACGATGACTCCAACTCGACCAGCCGCGCCGGCTCATCCACATCGTCGTTGTTGTGTGTGCCGGTCATCCGAGCCCGTACTCTTGCCACCGCGAATCCACCAGCCGGCGGATATCCTCGCTCATCTCGAGCGGCATCGGCCAATTGCGCACCACGCCCTCGCCCTTGATCTTGCGCGTGGCGTCGATGCACATTTTACTGCCTGCGCCACAGTGCGGTGTGGCGTGATCGAGGATATCCATCGGGCCTTCGACAGTGAAGGTATCGCGTTTGGGATCGACATTCGCCCCGACCGCGAACATCACGGCCTGCTCGTCATGGACATCGACGTCCTCGTCCACGACAACGATGAACTTGCTAAACATCATCTGCCCCGCGCCCCAGATGCTCCCGGCCACCTTGCGTGCCTGAAGAGGATACTCCTTTCGAATCTTCACAAAGCAGATGTTGTGAAACGCGCCCCATTGTGGCAGGTGATAGTCAACAATATCGGGGATGATCATCTGCAGCAGCGGCAGGAACACGCGCTCGGTCGCCTTGCCGAGGTAATAATCCTCCATGGGCGGCGGTCCGACGATAGTCGTCGGATAGATCGCGTCCTTGCGATGGGTGATGGCTGTGACCCGCATCGGGTGGCACTGCTCCGGAAGGCTGTAGAAGCCCGTGTGATCGCCGAAGGGACCCTCGCGGACCGTCTCCGTCGTGCTCACCCAGCCCTCGATGACGATCTCCGCATTCGCAGGCACCTCCAGCGGCACGGTCTTCGCCTTGACGACGGGAATCCCCTTATCGTTGAGGAATCCTGCGAAGAGCAGTTCGCTCACGCCCGGGGGGAGGGGACACGTCGCGGCATAGGGCAACACACTTTCTCCGCCAAGCACAAGTGCCACCGGCATGTCACGTCCCTCGGCCGCGAACATCCGGTGATGCCGTGCGCCGTCGTGGTGAACGTGGCAGTGAAAGATCGCGGATTGAGGGCCGGTCAGTTGGATACGGTACATGCCGAGGTTTGGCTCGGAGCCGTCGGGCGCTGTGGTGAGGATGCTGGCCAGCGTGATGTATCGTCCGGCCGTGCCATCCGGCGAGCTATCGGAAGGACTCTGCGTCGAGCCCCCGTAATGCTGTTCGTTGGACTCGGAGATCACGTCCTGATCCGCGCCGCCGTCGTGGGGCCAGCACTTGATGATCGGGAGTGCGGTGAGGTCGGCATCATCGGTCAGGACGACTTCCTGGCAGATGCCGTGTTTGACCTGTTTCGGCCCCATACCGGCGATCTTCGCCAGTTCCGGCAGCATCTTCATCTTGTCCATGAGGCCTGTCGGAGTTTGGGGTTTGATGAGTCGCTGGATTCTCGCGGCGAGTGCCTCGAAGCTGTCGCACCCCAGGGCGGTCCGCATCCTGGCGTAGCTACCGTACAGATTGATCGCCAGGGGGAAGCGACTTCCCTTTACCCTCTCGAACAGCAACCCGTATCCGCCGAGTCCGCCATGGAGCGGATCCGTTTCAGGTGAACTGCCGGAGCCTTCCGGACAAAGCGACTTGCTCATCCGATTAGCGATCTCGGACACTTCGAGCAGAGGATCCACTTCAGCTGTGACCTGTTTGATTTGCCCAGCGCTCTCAAGCGCATCCACAAAAGATCGCAAGTCGGAAAATGACACGAGATTCTCCAAAAACAACGGTTCCTCACCACCCCCTATTCTACGCAAGCTCGACCTCCGTGACACGCCGGCATGTCAAGCAGGTTCTTGCAAACCTCAGACAAATCACAGACCGAATGTGTTGCCCCAGGTTGGTAGGTACCACAAAGCAATCGCCTACGCCGATCACCCTTGCCCCGTGGTCGCTGCGGTCCTATCATGCCTCGTTCTCTGCGCGATCCGCCTAACAGCCACCGCGCTGGATTTCCTCAACAAGAGTCACGAAGGAGTTTCTTGTGCGCAATACTGGTCAAAAAACCCGAGGACACCATTTATTTACTTCCGAGTCCGTCAGCAAGGGCCATCCAGACAAGGTCGCCGACCAGATCTCGGATACCGTGCTCGACGTCTTGATCGCCAAAGATCCCGAGGCCCGCGTTGCCTGTGAGACTCTGGTGACGACCGGACTCGTCGTTCTGGCGGGAGAGGTCACGATTCATAATCAGGCGGCCGAACTCGCTTTGAACAACATCGAGGAGAACGTTCGCGAGACGATCAAGGACATCGGCTACACAGATCCCGCTTGCCGCTTCGACTATCAGAGCTGCGCGGTCATCCAGACGATTCACAGCCAGTCCGCTGACATCAGCCAAGGTGTGGACACCGGCAAGAAGAAGGCGCAGGGTGCGGGCGATCAGGGCATCATGTTCGGCTTTGCCTGCCGCGAGACAAAGGCCCTCATGCCTCTACCCATCCACTTGGCGAACCGGCTCATCGAAAAACTCTCTGAACTCCGCGAGGAGGGCGTGATTCCTTGGCTGCGCCCTGATAGCAAGAGTCAGGTCACGGTCGAATATGACAACGGGATGCCCTTGCGCATTCATGCCGTCGTCATCTCCACCCAGCACCAGGAGCGGGCAAACCTCCTCGACCGAAACGGCAACGTCAACAACCGTTTCAGGAAGACAATCCTTCAGAAGGTCATCAAGCCCGTCATCATGAAAGAGTGCCCCAAGCTTTGGAACGACCGGGCGAAGTTCCACATCAATCCAACAGGTCGGTTCGTCATCGGCGGCCCGCATGGCGACGCGGGCTTGACGGGTCGCAAGATCATCGTCGATAGCTACGGCGGTCGCGGCGCACACGGCGGTGGCGCGTTTAGCGGCAAGGACCCGTCCAAGGTCGATCGCTCAGCGACTTACATGGCCCGGCATGTTGCGAAAAACGTGGTCGCAGCGAAGTTGGCGGATATCTGCGAAGTTCAGCTTGCCTATGCGATCGGGGTAGCCGAGCCCATCAGCGTGTTGATCGAAACACAGGGAACCGCGTACGGCAAGCTCGACGACACCAAGATCGCCAGAATCGTGAGGGATCATTTCCCGCTCACGCCCGCGGAGATCACCGACTACCTCAAACTGAAGCGGCCGATCTTCCGCCAGACCGCAGCCCACGGCCACTTCGGCCGCACAGGCCCAGGCTTCACATGGGAGAAGACCACGCCGGCCCGGCAGCTTCGCCAGGCCGCCGCCCAGTGGCTGTAATTTGAAGGTGTTGAAGCCCACGGATTACAATCCGTGGGCTTGTGGGAAGTGCGCCATTATCTTGGAGGGGTGCAAACCCTCTCCCCACCAATCCAAACACCACCAGCCGTTTGCCCTCCTTCCAGAAGGTTCTCCGCCGGCGACTTTGGCCCGGCGGCATCCCACGGAATGCAAACGAAGTCGGCGTATTTGCCCGGTCGCAAGCTGCCGATTTGCTTTTCCAGACCGAGCCCCCGTGCGGCGCGGATCGTGCCCATTTCGAGAAGAGCGTCCGCCGAATAGTCCGGCGCTTGTTGCCGAACGACGCGCAGTTCATCCAGCACGGAGAGCGTTTCATTGCTCGCCAAGCTGTCGGTACCGATGCAAACGTTGATGCCGGCAGCGATCATGTCTCGCCATCGATGGGGTTCATGGCCGAAGAAATCGTGCGATCGGGGACACCAGGCGACGGTCGCGTCCGATGTGCGCAGACGTTCGATGTCATCATCATCGATATAGTTCACGTGTGCCAACAAAGGTGGCACTGACATGATGCCGGCGCGATCGAGCCGTTCGATGGCCGAATCGCCGGGGCCACATGCCGCCGTGGGCATGTCGTGCTTCTCCAGCAAGGGGCACAGCAGCCCGGTTCCGTCTGCCAGCCAAGTGACCTCGTCTTGTGTCTCCAGTACGTGGATTGTGATCGGGGAGCGGTTGTTGGCGGCGAGCCGCGCGGCGATCGCCAGTTCCTCCGGTACGACTGTGTACAGAGCATGCGGCGAGATGCCAATGATCAGGCGGTCCGGCTCGGCCGACTGAACTGCCCGCTCGAACATTTCGATGAGAGAGGCGGCGTCGTTCGGCGGCAACCTCGCCCCACTGATCAATTCGAGATAACAGATTTTCCGGATGGGTGACGCGCGGAGAGCATCAACGTGGACGCTCGTCCGCGAAATGTCCCCAACGCAAGTGACGCCGGCGGACAAGGATTCGACCGCGCCGTCGACAACAGCCTGTCGCTCCGCGATTCGATTGTCGGGATTCTTCCCAAGGGCGGTCAGATGGTCCAGCCACTCCCACAACGGCCCGGCCGGCACGCGACCGCGATAGCAGCCCAGCTCCAGATGTGTGTGGGCGTTGATAAAGCCCGGCAGGAGCATCGCGTCGCCCAGATCGTGAACGTGGGTCCGATCCTCCCGGGGGTCTTCAAATTCGTGGATGTCATCGGCTCGACCGACTTCCACAATGCGACCGTGTCGAACGGCGACCGCCCCGTTTTCCAGCGGTCGGCCCTCGACCGGCAAAATCCAACGAGCACGAAAAACGTCAATCACGGATTTGGCTCCGGCGATACATGCCTGTCACTACCATCGAGTTGACGACGCAAGGCTGGCAAGAATTCGTCGAGAGCCTCACAGCGATGCCGCGCCAACGCCCTCGACCGGCCGAATCGCAGGTTTTCTTCGATTCGTTTCGACCAGTACCCATACTCGGTTTGCCGTTCCCAAAGGGCGATCATCGCCCCAAACGACTGATGATCGCCGGCGCACTTGGCCGCTTGGCCGCATAGCCAAATCGGTCCGATGGAGTCGAGGCAGGTTGCCTCCGAGAGAATCAACGCCTCCGGCATCTCGACGCCTCGTACACCGGACAGCGTGATCGCGCGGCAGGCGGTCTCTCGGGTGGGCGCGTCCACCACGCCGACAAGAAATTCGGCGGCGATATCCGCCGATCGCCGGCGTTGCGAATCAGTCGGTTGGCTCAAGATCAACGCGGCCACGTCGATGGGCGAGGCGCTGCTCCCACCGATGCACCATGCATCCTGAAACCACGCGGCAGCCCGGACGGCCTCGCGATTGCAGGCCGCGTTCCGCAATTCCGAGAACCCCCCGATCCACCGAGCCAACGTCCATATCCGTTTGGCCCGCTCGCAGAGGAGTTCGCTTCCCAAAGCACGGCAGCCGACTTTCTCAAGGCTTTCTGACTTGGTTGTTGCACGCACGTCAGCCATGTTCCATCGCTCGGCAGGCTAAAGCGTTTCACGTTCATATGTGGCACCGGCGTCTCGCCGGTGGAAGCAAGGAGGCCGAGTGCCGTTGCCTCACCGGCGAGACGCCGGTGCCACACTCAATCGTTAACTGCTCTAGCCCGCATTTCTCACCAGGTGGGGGTAGAAAAGGGCTGCGATCT
>CAZTAR010000309.1:0-6038 GCA_964611695.1 uncultured Planctomycetaceae bacterium
CGAGAAACTTGGGTCAATACAAGTCTTTTCGCACAGATCGCAGCCCTTTTCTACGCCCACCTGGTGAGAAATGCGGGTTAGGACGGACGATGCGCCGGTCATGGCGAAACAAGCGGATCGATTGTTTGGGCAAGGGAGTCGGTGCTCCCCAATCCCAATGGATTCGGCCGGTGACGCCCTATTCAGGTCGTCGGAAGTCCCGGGCTGTCCTCTATCGTGGGCGTCTGTTCGTTACGCCCGGGGTCGCTTGGGGCATCCCTCTGGTTTCTTCGCAAACAGACAACTTGTTCGGATCCGTGATGAGTGTATTGAGCAGTCTTCAGTTGTTGCCACAATGTGCATACTGTACCGACTGATAACGATATCACTGCCGAATCCGCTTTCGCCATTTTGCTGAATCAACCATACACAAATCGGTGCCCTAACCCCTCTATGAAGCAACTTTTGTCAAGCCGCCGGTGCAAGAGAAGTGGAGGAGAAGTCTCCGCACATTCCCTCTTCCACTCCTCCGTCAGCTGGTCCAAGACGAACCGGTCTTCTGACGACACGTTGACTCGTTCCAGGTAAGTCAAACCCTTGGTGGTAAACAGGTCACTGCGGTCGGCGTTGTAGTCGGTCAGGATCCAGCAAATCTTCGAACGCACGCAGGTGATCCGTTTGTGCAGGTAAACTCGCTGGCGCACCAGCCGGCGGTGCTGACGCTGCCGCGGTGTCGGACGGTGGGCCTCGGGGATCATGTCCAACGCCAAAAACTCCGCCAGCACCTGGGCATCGAGCTTGTCGCTCTTGCGGGTGCTCTCGGCAATCACCCGTAGCTTCTTCGGATGGGCCAGCAGGACCCGCTCAGCCAATGGTTCGAGCAACTTGAAGAGCCACTCATAACTGGAGGTCGCTTCCATCACCGCCTGGAACAACTCCAGCTCCTTGAAAAACGCCACGATCCGGTTCGGGTCCGCACACGCGAACCGTTTACCTCGATGTCGCCTCCGCGCGTGCGAACGTAACGGTAGAGAATGCCGTTTGCGTCCTTGCAGTACACCGTGACAGAATCCGGACAGTTATCGAAATCAGCGAAGTCGTCATACAGGCCGAGCGCATATGCAATTGCTTTGATCGCTGTGGACTTACCAGTTCCCCGCCCACCGATGAGGCAATTTAGGTTATCGCTGAAGTGGAATCGCTCTTCGTGGAGAAAGCCACCCGTGAATGCCACGCCGCAAACCCGCGGGATGCGGCGCGGCACCGACACGCAGGCACGCACACGGGCCGTTGGATCGATCATTGCGACTCGCACAGCATCGAAACTGAGTTCCGCGAGTTTGATGCGCGTCCACGGCTTATCTGGCTCTTGGTGCTCAAACTCGTTCATTGCATGCGCGTCGGAGCCCTGAACATGGGCGAGCTGGGGGCGTGCGGAGAGAGCAACCACCGAATGACGAGCAGTCAGCATTCTCTTCCGCTCGACTCCGGCTGATCCGCCTTCATCGTGTTCGGAATACCACTGCAGCGCATCCGGCGAATCGCACTCCAGTCCATAAAGCCCGGGACTGGTGATGATGTCCTTCTTCCAGTTCTGGAAACCGGGTGCGAACGCCTCGAAGCCTGTCTTTGCGCGGTCAATATGAGCGGCAATGCAGATTCCGTGAAGCCTTTCGGCCTCGGCAATCGTGTCGGACATCGACTTGGCGGTACGTGTGTTCTCGGCACCCATCTCCCCGATCAGGTCGAGCCGCGACTTGAACTTTTCGAGGTCGGCGGTGCGTTCTGGGGAAAAGTAGACAAGAACGTGGCCATGGGCCGTGGTGACTTCGATGCCCGGCAACACAAGAATTTGACCAGAGTACTTCTCCAAAGCGCGGTCAAGTGCCCGTTGCAAGTTCACGTTTGAGTTGTGGTCCGTAATCGCGACGACGCTGAGGCCCTGCTTCGCCGCCGAGTCAACGATGGCTTCGGGAGTCATCGTCGTATCCTTGACATCGTGCGAGGCACCGTAGGAATGAACATGAAGATCGACGTTGTGGAATCTCGCTCCATTATCGAGTCCGTCGATGTCCTTGAACTGAATCAACGTCCTTACCTTACACTCTGTTCGGGGCACGGTGCCACTGGTCGAGCCCGCAGACCGGACAATCTGCCCTGCTCGATTATGACGGCCCGGCCCACTGACCCGGCCTACTTCGTTTCCGGCGATGGATGCGGTCGAAGCACGCCCTGGGAACTCCGGCCGCGTTCGATCCGATTATACAGGCTCTGCACCTTTGAAAGAAACACAAACAGAAGCTTCCCCATGGCACGTGGCACCGTGTTCATAGAACACGGCTCAATCTGTCTCCGCCTTCTGTCCCCGCTTTTGGATCGGGCCGACGCGTTTTACTTTGTCGCCGGGACGTTTGCCTTCAGCATTCGGAACTTGGCGTACTGCTTCGAATTCGCGTGGCGGAAGGGGAGGCCCGGCTTCACGCCGCCGGCTTCGGCGGTGTAGAAGACCATGTGGTACACGTAAACCAACTCCGGGTCCGCCTTCCCGGAGAAGGCGACGAGAATCGCGACGGAGTATTGTGTCGGCTGCTCGGTGAGGGGCGCACGCTTCCAGACGTTCCACGCATCGCCCTCGACGCAGGCGGCCAGCGGCACATGCTCGTCCTCGTACTCGGGGGCGGACCACTTGGGGTGCTCCCGCAAGAACTCGAGCGCGGCCTTCGCCAGCGCTTCCGGCTCGCCCGGGCCGGCGAACTTCTCATTGTGGCCGGGCCACTTCAACTCCTTCAGGACTTCCTTCCACAGCGGCAAGGCCTCCTTCGCCGCCGCTTCAGCCTCCAAAATCTCTGCATCATGGTTAGCGTCAGGCTTCCAAAGCTTCGCGAGCTTGTAGTAGCGCGCGGCGTCTTCCGCCCGGATGTATTTCAGCTCCAGCTTCTCTTTGTTGTCCTTCTGGATGGACTTGGACAAACGCAGGGCCTCCTTGCCCCAACCCACAGCCCAGTTGGCGAATTGCTGCTCGCATTGGGCAAGGTCAATCCCGTATGCGATGCCGGAGGCTTGCGTGGCTGGCATCGTGACGCCCTCCGGCTTGGGGACCTTTTCGAATGTAGTGTAGATCGTGGGATTGTGGTCGCCGTAGCGCTTGCGGAACTGTTCACGGGCCGGCACGAACCGCTTCTTCCAATCCTGCCAAGCCGCTGCCGCCATGGCGCCGCGCTTCTTGAAATCAGACTGAGACTGGAAGTTGTCTTGATACTCCTTGGCAAGGATTGCCAGCGCCTTCCAGTCTTGTGCGGCCTGGTTGGGGTCGGGAGCGGCATCTGCCTTCGCCTGCTCCTTCGCGGCCTGCGCCGCGGCTTCCGCCGCCGCTTTGTCCTTGTTGAACTTGTCCAACTCGGCCCGGACCTTGGCGAGCCGGGCCGGGGCGGCGTCGAGATAGCGTTGTGCTTCGTCCAATGCCGTGTGAGCGTTCACACCCTCGGCGGCGGCGAATTGCTTCGCCTCTTTCAATGCGGTCGCGAGTTCCTGGGTGCGCGTTTCAATATTCTTGAAGTGTTCCGCGACCGGCTTGGAGATGTCCGTCGTCTTGGAGTTCTCGATCCAGCGGTAGGCATGTTCGATGATCCGCTTGGCGTTCTCAAACTGCTCCATTGACTCTCGCGCCGCCCGAGGCAGTTTGGCCGGTTTCGCATCGCCCGGCTTCTCGCCGCCACCCGTCGGGGCGTCCGCTTTCGGTTCTTCCTTCGGCTGGCGACGGTCCAGGTCTTTCCGCAATTTCGTGGCTTTGCTTCGCAGCGTCTTCAGCTTCGCATGGTCGGGCTTGGCGGCCTCGATCTTGGCCAGCAACGTTTCGACGGCGTCGAGTTCCTGTGCCGCTTCGGTCGCCTTGCCATTGTGCATCAGCCGTTCCGCCTGGCGCAGGGTCTTGTCGGCCTGCTTGGCCAGATCGTCCGCCTCATCCGCCATGGCAGACGGTGCCAATATAACTGACACCGCGAGCGCGAACAGCAAAGCAATCGGCTGCCGATCGACGTTTCTTGGTAAGATTGAGATTCGCATGACACCACTCCTCATGTGACAATGTCGCCTGACTCCGTGTCTTCCTGATTCCCGACAGACTCCCCCACTGTCTGTGTAATGGTGATAGGATAGCCGAAATGGAATTTCGAGGATCGGGTCCGATTATACAGGCTCCACACTTGTGACAAGAACATCTCAGGCTCCTCCGGCAAAAACGAGAGCGCCGACACGGCGAAAGGCAAGATATCGCGAAGCAGGAAGGCGAGAGACAGCGATGAGACTGTTTGATAGACTAGTGCTTCATGACATTCCATATGAGGGATTCCAAGGGTGCCACTGGCGGCTGGTCCGCCAGTGCGATCTTGGCCGCTGGAACGCACAAGACACTGGCAGACAAGCTGCCAGTGGCACCCATCACGTGACCTGTCACGACGCACCAGGCATCTCGATTATCCGGAAGGCATAGACCTAGCCGGAATACCGTCCAATGACGCGTCGTGCATAAGGCAGCATTAATAGATCTGTGGTCGTGCATTTTGCAATACTTAGCGTGAATGCGAGCTCTACAAGAAAGACCGTAACCCTCGTTGTTTCATTGGATTGCGATCTGTATTGCCGAGCTGATGCGATATGGCACGCCGAATGCCCCGAAAACGGCGAGTGGAGCGAGAACCACGAAATTGCTGATCGGGCTGTTTTCGGCAGATTGGCCGATTGCGGCGGGATCCCGGAAACGGACGGAAAGGTCCGAATTTTGGCTGGCAAGACCATTGGACTGACGACAGGCCAGGCAGCTCATTACTGCTTAGTGAGTCCGGACACGATTGTCAAGTGGATCAAGGTGGAGAACCTGCCAGCCCAGCGGACCGTCGGGGGACAGTTCCGCATCTTCGTCGACGACCTGCGGGAGTTCATGATTCGCAACGAGATGAGTACCAAGCAGCTTGATGCGGAGGTCCACGGTCGCCCCTACTGCTGGGAGCACCACCATGGAAAACGCCGGGCAGCCGGCACGCCGGGTTTGCCCTGCGGCGAGTGCCCGGTCTACCGAGCCAAGGCGATGAATTGTTTCGAACTCCGGGCGATCAATGCGGATTTTAGTGCGGATTACAGTTGGCCCGATCGCAAGTGCGCGGATTGCGAATATCACCGAATGTGGGCAGGCTCGTCGGGTGCTGAGACATCACAAGGCCCAAGCTGACGCGGGGTCATCAAGCCTTCGACCGGGTAGATTAGACGCGACCCACATAGTTGATGAGGTCGCAAGCGGAGACATTCATGAAACCACTGCTTGATCCTGGCGAACTTGCGAAAGCACTGCTGCATGCACGCCCGGAGGAGGTTCGCAAGGAACAGCGGCTGAATGTGCGGTATCACATTGAACATCCGGCAACCGGCGACCGGCCCCGGAAGTTTCTGAACGCCTTCGCCGCCATTCTCCAACATGTACCGTCGTACGGGCTCGTGCTAGATCATTACACGCGATGCCAGGCCAAATGTGGGCGGTGCTCGGTCGAGTGCATGCTCTTCCAGGCCACCAACGATCCGAAAGACGTTCCGTGCTACCGGTCCTCGATGCTGTTGGACATCTACAAGCGGTATTTCACGTTAGGGGGGCGGTTCTGGAGTGCCGTGACGGGCCGAGGCGAACTGACTGACGAAAAACTCCAGGAGATGGCCCAGTCGGTTTGGAACTGCACGGCGTGCCGCAAGTGTTTACTTGAATGTCCATCAGGCATTGACCACGGGTTGCTGACACACCTGGCCCGCTACATCCTCAGCGAGTTGGATGTGGCTCCCCGCGCATTGGTGGTCAGCACGCGCGAACAGCTCGAAGGAAAAACAGGCAACACGTCGGCATTCCCCTGGCCGGCCATCCAGGATGGGTTGGAGTTCCTGGAGGAGGAGATGGAAGAGGAAACGGGGGTCAAGATTCGCTTCCCACTCGATGTCGAGGAAGCGGATTACGTTTTCTTTCCGGCCGTCAGCGATTTCATGATGGAGGCCGAGACGCTGATGGGCAACGCGGCGGTCTT
>CAZTAR010000310.1:0-6036 GCA_964611695.1 uncultured Planctomycetaceae bacterium
TGAAGACCTGGATGATGTCAGGGTATTCCTGGCGGATCTCGTCGATGTCCTTGTATTTCTGGGTGAAGACGTCTTCAAGATGGTTGCAGTAGATGAAGTTGTGAAGCCCGTCCGACGTGACATACCACGTCTTGGGGGTCTTCACGTCGGCAAGGAGTCCACCCTCCGGTTTGCTCCGCCGGATGATCTGAGAAGCTAGAATGAGACCGGCGCCTTTGCCCCCGACTTTGCCGTGCCCCTGTGGCGGGAAGATCGTCCGCTGCATCAGGCCATGGAAATCTTGAATATCAATGTGGCTTTTTGCGATATTGACGTACTCGAGTTGGTCGGACAGAAGTCGCCGGACCAGCGAGACGCGCAGACCCTTCCGCGTCGAAGAGGAAAGCTCGACCTCGCCTTCGGCAGTGTGCTGATAGCGGCTGATCGCGTCACCGACTTCAGCGAGCGACGTATGGTGGTTCTCGAGCGTGGTTACCAGGAAGCTCGCCCTGTCTTGTTTGATCCACTTGTGGATACAGGAGATGATTTCCTCGTCGCTGAGGTGTGCGGCAGCGGTCTTGAACACTTCATCCACCAGCGCGCCCCCGGCCGACAATTCGTCTTTGGCCCTCGGCTGGTTTGCATCGGCGAACAGTTCTTGCTGCTCGAAGCGGCCCTCGATACCGAAGTGTTTCAGGAGGGCATCCGCTTCCTTGACGCCACTCCAGCACAGATGATTAATCATCTTGCGAGCGACGCGCAACAGCAGGCTCTGGTCGGTGCGGCGAAGAAGATCGAGAATCACTAACCATTCGCTCTGCTTATGCTTCGACAATTCCTGTTGCGCGGAATTCCATTCACCCATCGCCTTAGCGAGGCGCCGGTGCATAATACAATTCCCGAGAACGTCGGCGATGGTCTCGATCAGCTTCCGCTCTTCCTTCAGGAACGGCCCTTCGTCTACGAGTGGCATCTCCTCAGTGTACGAGACTTCAAGTGTGCCGACCGGCTCCCGCTGGACACGAATTTGTGCGACTTGCTTCCAGGGAGATTCCGTGAAGGTCGGAGACTTGTACACGGCGCCGTCATGTTCGATGCGAGCTTGACAGATGTCGGGGTACTGCCAGCCGGGCGGAATGGCTTCAATCACGCCCCGAAGCGATTGCTCAAGAGGCGTATCGGGATCGCGGAGCAGTTCCTCAACAGTGTAGAGACAGTTGAGTTCCTTGGCTCGTTCCTGTAGTTCGGCGACGATGCGTTTGACGCTGCTGTCTTGATTGGGCATTGGCGATCTCCGGCAAAACGGCCTGGGGCTCCTGCCTCTCGTGCGATGTCACGCCCCAATCATCGGGTGGTACGGGCGTCCCGCCCGTACGAAATCAGGTTGCCATGGCCTTGCACGGGCGAGATACCCGTACCACCCAACCCACACATTTCAACGTGACAGAGCACTAGCTTCTATTGTACCGTTGATTCACGCCGAACGTCGTTGGACGGAATGCCCGACGACTCTGGCCTTTCCCATCAGCTGCAATGCCCCTTGACGGGCTGCTCAGATCATCTGGAGATCCCATCTTCCCCCACGAGCCGAGGTCACTCGCGCAAAATGACGCCCCGCCCCACGCGGCCATCCACCTTGACGGCGAGCGGACTCGGCGTTCGAACATGTCGGACATACTCGGTTTCCTCGATTGCCGGCAGTCCATCAAGCCAACTCCAGCCAATCTGGCGAGGGCCGGAGTGGCTGACAGTCATGTAGTGGATTCGAAAGCTGGAGATATTGTGGAAGAAATGCGAACCCTGGCTTGGGTCCACATTCATTTCCGGAAGCGTCGCCTCGACGATCACCCGGGCCCCCGAAATCTGTGGCCACGTCACCGGAATCCCGAGCCACGGATCGCTACTACCCCAGCGGCCGAACCCTATCAGGATGTATGGACGCCCGGCAGCCACAAGGGCATTGTTCAGCCGTTCCAACGCCGCGGCGATTTTCGGTGTGTGCCTGGCTTCGAAGGATTCCGGCTTGACGTAGACCACATCCTCAATCGTGTTCAACGCCCCGTTGCCCAAAACCGTCTCGGTAGCGACGAGTGCTCGGTCACTTTCAAGTTCCTGTTCTTCAACTTCGACCAGTTCCTCGGAAACCAGCATGGGGCGGAGTTGAAGAAAGCCAAAGCGAGCCGGTAGCCCGTGCGGCCGATCGAGCGTCATGGCGAATTCGATTTCGACGTCGGAGCCGACGGCATCCTTGCAGCAAGCCGACAGCCTCTTGACGATCTTGTTGAGTGGGATGTCCTGAAGATCGAGGATCGGCGCAAAGGTCAGCACCCGCGGGCCTGGATTCCCCGTACCAATTACCAGGCGATCGGAGGCGGAGTCGTAAGTCGAAGCGATGTGGCGAAGGGTACCGTCAGCCTCTGCTTCGTCAAGCGAACATGAGAGAAGGTACTCCGTCTCGGCGATCGGATCGTACACCGGAGGGGCTCCCATGTTGACGACCCAGAATTTGGCTTGGGTATTCTTGATCTGGTCACGGACCGAGCCGAATGGCGGACTGTGCCTGGGAAAAGCAGGGGCGTAGGTCCAACTGACACCGCCGTCCACAATCGTCTTGCCCAGGCCCAGGGCCAGGCTGACCACGCCATGTTCAGGACGCGCCGGCCGCGAGGGATAGAAGTTGTAGGTGCGAATGACGCCCGAGATCGTGGGGTAGAAGCGGTGACTGAGTCGCTGCCCGACCACCTCTTGGATGATCACGGCCATGCGCTCTTGTTCACTCTTGCGGCCGATGGCCCGCATGTAGCTCCTGGCGTCACGGAAGAACGTCGATGCGAAAACGAACTTGATCGCCTCAACTAGCTTGTGGAACCGCTTGTCCACGTCCCGTTCGTTGTTCGGGATCATTTTCGTCGCGTAAGTCCCGGCAAAGGGGTGACTCAGCGCATCTTCGAGTAGGCTGGATGAGCGGATGGCCAGGGGGCTGTGCATCTGTGCGATGAGGGCTCGCAGATCGCCGACGATCAACGGCGGCAATTGGGCCTTCTGAAAGGCGTGTGCAATGCGGTCGTCGGGTGCACCGGAGAGCGCGATTTCGTAGAGATCATTCTGATCCATGAATCGCTCGAAAACGTCCGTTGTGAGCACTGTCAGGGTGGGGATTCTGATCTCGGTGCCAGGGAACGCATCGGGTGGGCAAGAATCCGCAATGACCCTTTTGATGAACGCCAATCCCTTGGCCTTCCCGCCGACCTTCCCGCCGCCAATCACAGTAAAGTCCTGGTCGGACGAAAGGAACTTTCGGTCGAAGGGTGGGTAGATACTGTTGGATTCCTGGTGGGCCATGGGCAATCCGTTCTCTCTCCGAGGCCGGTCGCGAAGCCAGCTTCTCGACAGCCTTCGGCAAACGGAGGGGGCTTTCTGGGGAGGCTGACGAGACCGCGTCATTTTAGCACGCCCCGCTCAGAGTTAGCCAGCAAGGGTCGTGCCATCCGGACTCAAGATTGCATTGCAGCTGATGGTTTCGACAACGGTGACCCGTGCAGCGTGGCACGCAGCTTGCTTGAAGCACTGAAAGGCCCAGTCCAGCTAGGCGCTTTTTGCCTGCGGGGTTCACCGACTCTGCTCAATCATGCTGGCAATGCGTGGAGTGCGATACCTGCGAGGATGAAACTGATGAGTTCGAAGCCTTTCAACCCATTCGATATGGCTCAGGCCCAATTCGACAAGGTGGCCGAGTTACTCGGCCTTGACCAACCGACGCGGGACCTGTTGCGGAACCCCATGCGGGAATACCACTTCAATCTGCCTGTTCGCATGGATGATGGAAGCTTCAAAGTCTTCCGAGGCTTCCGCGTGCAACACAACGACGCTCGCGGCCCAAGCAAGGGCGGAATCCGGTTCCACCCACAAGAGACCATCGACACCGTTCGGGCGCTGTCGATGTGGATGACCTGGAAATGCGCGGTTGTCAATATTCCGCTGGGCGGTGGCAAGGGCGGCGTGATCTGCGAGCCGCACAGCCTCAGCCTACGCGAGCAGGAGAATCTCTGCCGTGCGTGGGTCCGCCAAATCGCCCGTGACGTCGGTCCGGTCCAGGACGTGCCTGCCCCAGACGTCATGACGAGTGGCCAGCACATGCTCTGGATGCTTGACGAATTCGAGCATATCCACGGCGGGAAATATCCCGGCTTCATCACCGGCAAGCCCGTAGGCATGGGAGGATCATTGGGACGGACCGAGGCGACCGGCTATGGCGTCGTGTTCACGATTCGTGAAGCGCTCAAGGAGTTAAACCTCAACGCCCAAGACACCGTTGCCAGTATCCAGGGCTTCGGCAATGTCTCCCAATATGCCATCGAACTGTATCAACGGATTGGCGGCAAAGTGGTCTGTGTTTCCTGTTGGGATCAGGAGAGCGGGCAAGCTCACTGCTACCGCAAGGATGACGGTGTCGTCCTCGCCGACCTCCGCAAGATCACTGATCGGTTCGGCGGCATCGATAAAAAGAAAGCGGCTGGACTCGGATACGAACTCCTGCCGGGCGACGCTTGGATCGAGCAAGAGGTTGACATTCTCATCCCAGCTGCGCTGGAAAACTCCATCACGGGTGAGAATGCCACCAAGATTTCCAAACGCGTCAAACTCATTGCCGAGGGTGCCAACGGTCCCACCACGCCGGACGCGGATCACATTCTGCAGGAGCGGGGCATCTTTGCGATACCGGATTTCCTGGCCAACGCGGGCGGCGTGACTTGCAGCTACCTGGAGCAGGTCCAGAGCAACATGAACTACTACTGGGAGAAGGACGAAGTACTCGGGAAGCTCGACATGATGATGACGTCGGCTTTCATTGACGTAAGCAACATGGCCAAGAAGCGCAAGCTTTCCATGCGCGATGCCGCGTACGTGATCTCGGTAGCCCGTGTCGCGCAGGCGTGCAAAGACCGTGGTTGGGTCTAAGAGCCTTTTTCAAACCCGGGAAGCAGCCGGCCGCCCCTGTCAGCACAGGAAAACGGTTGGTATTCGACGTCCGACATAGGCGTCGGATGCAACGTTCCATCGAATACTTTTCAAGAACGCTGTGGTACGCCGGCGGCAGTCGCTGTCTGGATGTTTGCCATGAAACGAGCAAGCCTCAACTTCCTCATTGATGCCGTTGCTCTTGTCACTTTTTCCCTAATCGTCTCGACTGGCTTTCTCCTGCGATATGTTTTCCCGCCCGGCAGCGGCCGTTTGGAGGGATCGGGCAGCGGCTGGGGTGCGTCACAGAAGGCGGTGTCCGTTCTCTGGGGATACGCGCGTCACGAGTGGGGGGAGTTCCACTTCTGGGTCTCCGTCGCCTTTGTCGCGGTACTCGCACTCCATGTTCTCTTGCATTGGCGCTGGATAGTCAGTGTAGTGCGCGGTCGCCGGCCTCGTCAGGGATCAGGAGCCCGTTTCTCGCTGGGTGTGGTCAGTCTTGTCTCGCTTGTTGTGCTGAGCATTGCGCCATTCTATAGCCAGAAGGAACAGGTTCCTCGTGAGGCTCTCGGTCGGACAGATACCAGGGGCGACTCGCGCACCGAAACTCAATCGCACACCGAAATGCAAATGCACGCGGAAGAACACGTGATCCGCGGCTCGATGACTCTCCGAGAGGTCGAGCGGGAAACGGGCGTTCCCATTTCCTACATCCTGAAGGAACTCGGAATGCCCGCCGATACCTCGCCTGACGAAACGCTCGGTCGTCTTCGCAAGTCATACGATTTCGAAATGAGTGACATTCGCCGAATCGTCACGGCCTATGGGGCCTCAGCGCCCTGATGCAAGGCGAGACCTCATTTCCCATCAAAACCCCTCACCGCAGGTCATGGTTTCCGAAGTGCGATGGCTGAACCAGGTAGTCGGTCGTTTTCAGAGAATTCTGCAGGTGTGTTCAGAACCTCCAGGGAGTGAGCGACCCTTTGGGCTTGCTTTGATTGAATTGACGGATTGGACAACGCGTGCAAAAGCGGT
Source organism: uncultured Planctomycetaceae bacterium (assembly GCA_964611695.1). Classification (GTDB taxonomy): domain Bacteria; phylum Planctomycetota; class Phycisphaerae; order UBA1845; family UTPLA1; genus CAZTAR01. The sequence continues at coordinate 5,974 of CAZTAR010000310.1, forward strand.
ACGCTGCACAACTAGTGCTGCGTTTCATAAGTTTCACGACTATGCTGCGTGTTCATTGGCAGC
>CAZTAR010000311.1:0-5995 GCA_964611695.1 uncultured Planctomycetaceae bacterium
GCCGACAAGCGGTCTTCCCACCAGGCCGGGGCCCGACGTGGCCTCGGCTTTTTTTTGCGCGCACCACCCATCAACGCAATGGGGGTAATACGTTGCGGTTCCGGCTTGAACCGTCATCGAGAGGACCTTTTTTCCGCCCCCGTATCGGACGTCGAATACTCACCGTTTTCCCCGGCTGTAAGGGAGTCCGTCGTGAGACAGGCGTACCTATAGCTCTCAACACGCGACAAAAAACTGGGCCTCTTCCGGCCCCGATTTAAGCGAGCGGCCCACTACCATGCGGGGAGTTCGCCCACAATCTCCTCCACAAGATCCTTCACGGTCACGAGTCCCAGAAAACGGTCCCCCTTGTCCGTCACGATCGCCATCCTGCGGCGCGATCGTTGGAGCATGGTGAGTGCCTCGATCACTGGCAGGTCGTGTGACAACCGAATGGGAGGTCGCGCGTAGTCATCGAGCGGCATCTCGGATTCTCCGGTTAGAATGTCCAACACGTGAATAATCCCGACGACCTGGTGCCGCGTGCCACGGTAAACGGGCATACGCGAATACGGTGAATTCTGAACTACCTTCTCAATCTCGTAGCGAGTCGCCCGAGCTTCGAGCATCACCGCCCTGGACCTTGGCGTCATGACCGTGGCGACTCGGAGCGCGTGGAGCGTCGGGATCCTTTCCAGCATGAAGACTTGCGTCGGCGATAGCGCGCCTTCCTCCGCGCTCTCCCGGATTACCTTGTACATTCCCAGGCGTGTGTGGAACGCCGAACCGGATTCGGCACTCAGGCGCGAGCCTCGGGCAATCAGCTCGGATATTTTTCGCTGGAGCCACGCAATTCCCATCAGCCGAACAACGCCGTGAAACCCCCCGAGCCAAACGGCAATCCGCGGCATATAACGATCGGCATGGCTTTGGAAGAGATTCTTGGGAACGATCTCGCCGAATATGAAAACGATGGGCGTGAGGATCAGCGTTGTGAGTAGCTCAGCCCGACGCTCGATCGAGTCGCGAAGCTCCTCCGACATATTTGCCGTCGAGGTACTTAACAGAACAACGGTCAAACAAACCGGAGCCAGATAGTTGGCCGCGTTGGTGCCGATCAACGTCGTGAAGAGCAGGCCGGCCTGATCATCGAACAGCTTCTGAAGGCGACGCGCACCTGGTTTGTTCCGGTACGCTGCAAGCCGCATTCGTAGCCGGTTGGCGCAATATAACCCTGTCTCGGCGCCTGAGAAAAACCCCGACAAGACGATAAAGGCAACACACAACAGGAGCCAGACCACTGTCTCGAAAGGTTGCATTTGGGCGATCATGCCGGATCACCTCCAGACTCCTCGGAGGCCGAATGCGAGCGTACAGGCACTTTCTCTAGCAAGAGCGACAAACCCGGGTTCTCGCGTGGCGGTGATTCCAGCGTCAGTCGAATTCGCAGGATTCGGCGATCTCGCATCGCGATCACCGCCATCCACGCCGAGCCTAGTCTTACACGGTCTCCACGCTGAGGAACACGATCCAACTTCTGTGCGATCAACCCCCCGACCGTGTTGATCCGGGTTTCCTCGATTGGCAGTCCGAACGCCCGGCAAAATTCGTCAACATCCAGACCCGCGTCAATGAGGAACGTGGTCTCACTCACACGCAATACCGGCGGCAGTTTCGCGACCTCTTCAGGCGAGTAAAGTTCGCCGACGATGGCCTCGACAATATCCTCCAGTGCTACGATGCCGGCGACCCCGCCATATTCGTCCACGACGATCGCGCTCTTGGTTCCTGTCGTCCGGAAGTGCTGCAAAAGCCCCTCGACGCTTGCCTGCTCGGGGATGAACCGAACGGGATGCACGAGGCTCCGCAACGGCCTATTCCGATTGAGGCAGAATTCTTTCGCGGAGATGTAGCCCTTGATGTTGTCAATGTCTCCTTCGTAAACAGGGACTCGTAAGAGCCGACTGGTTTTGATCAGGTCCAGCAGTGTGTTCGCATCGTCCGAGAGATTGAATCCCACGATGTCCACGCGAGGTACCATCAGGGCCTCGACCCGCAAATCTTTCAGCTCCATCACCTGATGCAACAGGGTGTTCTCTCGCTCGTCGATGACACCCTCGTCCTGGCTGATCATGGTCAGTTGCTGCAATTCCTTGGCGCGGATGGTTAATTGGGTCGGCTGGCCCCCCGACAAGACCTTGGTGAGGGGCGTCACAATAAGAGTCACCAACAGCCACCGCACGGGCAGCGTGGCCATTTCCAATCCCCGGATCGGCGCCGCGACCACTGTGGCTAGGCGTTCACAATGCGAAAAGGCGATCAGCTTGGGAATGATCTCGGCGAACAGAAGCATGACCAGGAAGCCCAACGCACCGAACAGGGTGGACAAGGCGGTCGACCCGTCGGCGAGCCTCACCGCGGTCACAGCCAGCATCGTGAAAATGAGAATGTTCACCGCGATATTGGCCAGGAGCACCGTAGAGAGGAGGTTGGCCGGTTGGCTCCGTAAGCGGAGAACCAGATTCCCCAGGCGGTTTTTGCGACGCCGAATGCGCACGAGCTGATTCGGCCTCAGCGCAAAGAGGACCGTCTCACTGCCGGAGATGATGCCGCTGACCACGATGAGAACTATGATCGCCAGAAGATGAGGGAGGTTTTCGAAGAGGGTCTCGATCCGCATGATGCAATCCGCACTCCACGATCTTACGATGCGCCCCGACGTTTGTCGATTCTCCCTTCTGCCGTTTCAAACAAGGATGCTCACATCGTCCATCCCTAATCGTCAATCGTCAATGGCTGCCGCCTTCATCCCCTTTTTCGCTCTATCCGAGTATGATGGGACCACTACGACAAAGGAAAGTGGTTTGGATTTCACATACTATCTGCTGTTAGTCGCGCTGGGCCTCGTGGCCGGTGGAAGTGGCGGCCTGTTGGGAATCGGCGGTTCCCTCGTGATGATCCCCGGCATGATCCTCCTGTTCGGCGCCCGAGGGCAGCAGGCCGGCCAGGATCCCCAACACCTCTACCAAGCCGCAGCCATGATCGTGAACTTCTTCGTCGTGCTGCCGGCAGTCGTGCGCCACACACAGGCCCGCGCGACGATCCCATTCGTCATTCGCCTGACGATTCCCAGTGCGATCATCGGCGCGGTCGCCGGCGTTTACGTGAGTGAGCTATCCGTCTTCAAGGGCGATGGCCAAGGCTATCTTCAAATCGCCTTCTCGCTCTTTCTCTTCTACGTGGTCCTATACAATCTCGGCAAGCTCGTGCGAACGCCGGCCGACCCGGGACAAGCTTCCCCCGCACAAACCCCCCGCAGGTCGAAGACGCTGATTGTCACGCTCATCGGCATACCGTCAGGTCTGGTCGGCGGCCTCTTGGGAATCGGCGGCGGTCTTTTCGCCGTGCCGGCGCAGCAAATCGGGCTCCGCATCCGACTGCAAAACGCCATCGCCAATTCAGCCGCGACCATCCTATGGTCAAGCATCGTCGGCGCGGCCGTGAAGAACTACCATTTAGCGGACCATGGCTACTCGCTCGGCGACTCATTGCAGCTTGCCGCCTGCCTGATCCCCTCGGCCATGATCGGCTCCTGGTACACCTCTGCCCGCGTTCACCGCTGGCCCGTCCGCGTGATTCGTCTCGCCTTCGTGATCCTGCTCCTCTACTGCGGAGCGGACGTGTTTCTCAAAGGCCTGGCCCAGGTGGGTGCCTGATGAGGCTTTTTGGGTTGGGGTCCACGTTTCGCGTTCGCGTCGGCTCCCCGTGGCAGACGGGGAGAAGGCGAATCCGCCGACAGGCAGGATTGCCCACCTAACGCTATAATACTTGAGTAGGAAAATAGGCTGTGTTGAGTAATGCAAGAGCCGGCAATTCAGCTCGGGCAGCCTCACGGAAAGGAATACCATGCAAACGCCGCTGAATAGCTGGTCCGGCAGTATTCCGCGAGTTCTAGGCTTCATCTCACGAAGACCGATAGGCTCGATGCGTGTTGTACTCCCGTTATCGTTAATTATTCTTGCCGCCTTGGCATCGCCTCTCTCGGCTCAGCCGCGGAGCAATGATGCACAGAGCCGATGTCTGCCCACCGGTCCTCCACCCGTTGGTGGTTATGAAGCCTACCTCGGGCCTGTTCACACCCGCAGCGAGAGGGTCATCGGTGGAGTTCCTGGTTATGAGTGGTACCGAGGTTGCGGCCCGACTGCGGCGGGGATGTTGATCGGATACTACGACGGGAATGGTTTTTCCTGGCTCATTCCCGGAGATGCATCGGCGCAGACGGATGATGTTGAGGACGCGATTGCGAGCCCGGGGCACTGGACCGACTACTCATTGCCGCTCGATGATGAGGGTACAGGGCTTCTGCAAGACAACTCTTATTACGGAGGAGCGCATGCCGGCAACAGCCTTGGGGATTTCATGCGAACCTCATGGTACACCGCAAACAACTACTACGGTTGGTCCTGGCAAAGTGATATAGAGAATGCTTTGGAAGACTACACGACCTTCATCAATACGACCTACGGAACGGCGTATGCCGCCTCATCCCACGACGAATCTTGGGGCAGCTTCACCTGGAACAAGTTGCTTGCCGAGATCGACGCCGATCGCCCTCTTATACTGCTCGTCGACACCGACGGCGACGGCACGACAGACCACTTCGTAACCTGTATCGGATATCGCGACACAGCCGGCTTTCAAGAATACGCCTGCCTGGATACATGGGCGCCACCCGGCAACATTCGCTGGGAACGCTTCCGAGGTATCTCCGCAGGAAGCACCTGGGGTATCGCCTATGCCACCTACTTCACGATCACTGGCTCGGACGACTGCAACGACAACGGTATCCCGGACGCGTGCGATATCGACTGCGGCAGCCCGGGCGATCCTTGTTATTTCATCGGCTGTGGCTTAAGTGATGACTGCAATAACAACGGCGTGCCTGATGATTGTCTCGCTTTCGAAATCGACTGCAACGCGAACAAGATTCCTGACGCGTGCGACATCGCTCAGGAAACCAGCGCCGACTGCAACGAGAACGGCGTGCCTGACGAGTGCGAACCGGATACGTGTCCGCCGACAAACCTAACCTGGGCTGAGGAACCCCACCCGATCAGCTCCACGGAGATTCGGATGGTCGGTTACGCGGAAGATGTCACCCTCCCCATCGAGTATGCAATCGATGGCCTCGTCGGTGGCCACGATCGCGATTGGGATACCAATCCGGTCTACATCGACAGCGGACTCGCGAAGAACATGTACCACCAATACACCCTGGCAGCCAGAGACAGTTCACCCCTGCAAAACGCAACGGGTCAGGGTCTCCTGCGAACAGTCGGCACTGCCATCGAGACCCCGTCCGAGTTGACTTTCGGCACAATCACGCAGGCGAGCATCGAGGTCTTCACCGCGCACGACGAGGATGTCGGCGGTGTGTTCACCAACCTGACATTCTATGACTCCGGCTTGTTCTTCGAAGTGACGACCCCGGGCGGCGTCCCTGTCGGAGGTGGCGACGCGAACACCTGGGTGCAAGAGGTGTCGCAGGGAATCGTCGCGACGGGATTGACGAGTGGTTCCACCTACCGATTTCGTGTCAAAGCGAGGAACCTATTCGCCACGGAGACAAACTGGTATCCCCTTGACGATCCTTCTCCCGAGTACATCGAGCAAGCCACCGTGATGCCGCCATGCCAACACTTTTCCGGCGATCTCAACGGCGATTCCGAGATCAACGGGATGGACATTCGATGCATGGTCGAATGCATGCTCGATGGCGACCGGGTCGGTTGCGACTGTGCCTGCGGCGACATGTTTCCCCCCCCCATTGGCGGAGACGGTCTCGACTTGAACGACGTTACCGCGTTCGTTGACGCCGTGCTTGATTAACCCGCTGTGCGCATTCCACATTGCCGAATCAACCGCCGACCTTGGTATGACAGTCGCGCTTTAGAGCAAACGAAGCAATCGTGTAGCGTCCGCCCCCCGTGTCGGACGTGGAATACAAACTGTTTGC
>CAZTAR010000312.1:0-5974 GCA_964611695.1 uncultured Planctomycetaceae bacterium
TCAACCGACCGCCGGTACCGCCCGAGCGCTACGTTTTTCAACCGGCGTTCATACGCTTCCTCGGCATCGTGGGGAACTGCATTGTGGGGGCTATCGAGACCTTCACCAACAACCCATTCCAGCCGATTCAAGAGGTGTGGCACTGATCCCACTTGGCTCGGACGGTATCAAGGGTGGACCTTGCCGGCTGCCCTTCATTCTTCGGAAGTGCTTCAGTCGATTCGGCACTTCGCAATCGCGCAAACCGGCCCTGCCAAGGCGATGTCCCTCCTGGCGATGTTGTGACTCGCCAGGGCTGCGTTCGCTTGTGCTGACACAGTGCCCATGGTTCGGATTCATCAACGACGGGGACGGAATACACGAGGACGTTCACGAAATCCGTGGAATTGGGAAGGTCAACACGAAGGGCACCGATGACAAGAATGGCATGGAACTCACTCGATATGGGAGGAGCACCGGCCATCCACAGTAATGGTGAAGGCATGGGGCAACATTGACGCTGGAGCTTCCGGTGCGAAATGAAGCGAGGAACGAGGTGACGAATGATGAAAGCCATAACGCAGTCAACCTCAAACAGGGCCATCGAGAACAAGCAGGCAAAGTGTATCAGCACTAGAGGACAATCAAGATGTACGACATTACCGATTTGTCGATCACGGACATGACGAGATGTGGCGCAGTGCTGCGGACGCAGGGTACAGGCGCCAAATTCATGGAGGATTCTGCCGATGGCATCGTCCGACACCTGCATGAAAATCTTGTCAATGGAGCCAACGGCGAACCCGCCATGATTCTGACTCGCCTATTCAAAACCCACCAGTACTCGCAACTAGACCCGCATCTGCAAGCCTGCGCCAGGAAGGTTGTGAAAGGTGCATTGGTGGAAGGCGGAACGAAGTGCTTGACTCTGCTGGCCACAGCCGGGCGCGAGCCACGATGGAACAAACGTGACGGTTCTGAAGGCCACCAAGCCATTCCACTCCTGAGCAAGGAGATGGTGCAACAGGTGCCCATGCTTTCCGCCCTTATTAGCCAACTGGGTCTGGAGATCACCACGCTGCTCAAGCCCGACCCGAGTTGTCTTCAGGATCTCGAGCAGCAAACTTACAACGTATTCCACGTGCCCGCGGCCTTGGGGAGTCCTTACATTCCCGCTCAGACGGAGTTCGTCAGCCCTCATGGCGTCAAATCAGTGTTAGGCTTTGGCGGAATCCTGCCATCCGGAAACCTCTTCGCTGTCATTATGTTCTCGGGCGTTTCGATTCCCAAAAAGACAGCCGACATGTTCAAGCCATTGGCTCTCGCGGCAAAGCTATCCCTGCTACCGTTTGAACGGAACGTGTTTTGTTCAGGGCAGGCCCAGGAGATGCTAAATGGCATTCGCTGAGCAGGAGTCGCACCAGGGGGACTATGAGGTGCGCAGTGACGGATGACGGCATAGGCATCTCGAAGGCGCACCTTTCGCGATTCTTCGGTTACGCATTCTTGACGACGAAGAACAACCTCGAATCCTGCTCATTAACGATCAAGCGACGATCCATGAGGACTTCATGAGTAATCTGTCATCCGCGAGTACCAGTGCGGAGGAACTCGATGCAGCAGCTAGTGCTTTTCTTGATCAAGCCCCCACTGCCCACGCGGGCCGTTTGGAATTCGAAGTCAAATCCGCCTTCCAGGGCCATAACGGACTGGAGATGGTCCAGGAGGCTTTGAGAGAGAGCAGGCCCTTCGAAATGGCCAGCGATCGGCGGAAGTGCCTCGATGCCGGTTGTGACGACTACGCCACGAAACCGATCGATCGAAAACAACTGATCGCACCAATCCAGAAACGGCTCCATGAACGGTCCCCTGTAGCCAATGAGCTTGCTCCTTTGAGTGCCAAGTTGGAAACCACCGTTGTCATGTGAGACTCTTGGCGAAGTGCATTCAGAGTGGAAGGAGTTCCAGGGTTTCACACTGAGTTTGCGGACAAGTTTGAGGCAATGGAGGAAAAGGCTCGTCAGATAAAGCCTAGTCTAACTCTCCACAAATCTTTTAGTAACAGGCATTTGCGGCATTCATCTGCATTGGCGGTTGCTTATTGTCTTCTAGTGGGCTGGAAGGGGGGCGGTTCAGCCATGGAAACCCCGATGTCTGTCACGTGCAGGAAGACGCACGCAAGGCCTGAGTTCGCGTCTGTGACTCTCCTCTATGCCGATCTCCACAGGCGGTTGCTTGGTTGTTTTCGATCCTTTTCCGGGATCGAGGGCGATCGGAAAGACGCACCTTCCTCAACTCGTGGGGGAGTTTGTGACGACATTTGGTGTCTCGGCTCTGGTGATGTTTCCACCTGGTGGGGGAGAAGGGTTGTGGATTGTTGGGGACGCTGAATTACGAGGTCCGAGAAAGACCGAAAAACCTTTTAGTTCTTGGGTGGAATCTGCTATGATATACGAGATCGGATGAGGAGCGAGAGCCGGTCGAAGCAATGACCGTGGCTGGAGTGGAGGGAGAGAATGCGCTTGATTTCAAAACGACTTCGGGCTCACAGTTCGTCCGAAGTGTTCTTGGGATCGTTTTTCCGCGAAGGATCGCAGCGGGGGAGCTGCGCATTTCAATGGAACATCTGTTGTCGGGAGGGTCAATTCTTAACTTAGTCTTCGCATGCTCTTAATCTCGCCATAACGCACAGTTGGTATGGTGCCGGGAAAGATGCCGAGATTGCGGTTCGCTGCAGAAGAAAAAACGAAGCATGCCCTGCCGACGGGAACAATCGGCGGGCGCGTGCAGGAAAGAAGTTGTTCAAGGCGTATATGTTGTTGTTGTTGTCAGGAGAAGTAAAATGAATGAGGCAGGCAGACGATTTCTTGCACTCGCGCTGTGTTGCGCGTTTGCGTGTACATTGGCGGTGGCCACAAATGCCAACGCCCAAGCTCTGGTGGATGATGATTTCACCTATGCCGATGGTAATTTGACGGACAATGCTGCGTGGAGCGCCCACAGTGGTGAAGGGGTTGGGCCGGTCCAGGTTTCCAGTGGCGCAATTGGCCTGAATCAGGGCGCCGCGTCGGAGGATGTGAACACCACCTTTACTGCGATCGCTGCTGGTGAAACGCTTTACGCGGGCTTTGACCTCAACACCACGAGCGGTTCCAACCAGACGTACTTCGCGCATTTCATGGTCGGAACAGGCAGCTTTTCCGCTCGCGTGTTCACAGGCAGTCCCGTGGCGGGGGGGAACTACACGCTGGGTATTCGCACGAACTCCGCCAGTTCGCCCGTGAAATTGACTTCGGATCTTTCCTTCGGCGTGACATACCGAGTGGTCTTCTCTTACGAATTCGACACGGGCACCTCGAAGGTATGGGTGGACCCGGCTTTGGAGACCGACCCGTTCGCGACCGATACCGATGCGGCCGCCACTTCCCGAGCGTTGAATGCTTTCGCCTTCTGCCAATCCACAGGCAACGCGATTCAGAACATTGACAACCTGATTGTGTCCAAGACTTTTTCCGACGTGATCGGGTCCGGCCCGGCAACGGGCGCCTGCTGTCAAGGTGCGGCCTGCACAATCGAGACGGCCGGTGATTGTTCGACGCTTGGCGGCACTTATCAGGGTGATGGCACGGGCTGCACGCCCAACCCTTGCTCCGGAGCCTGCTGCGTCGGTGCGACTTGTACGGTCGAGACGCCCTCCGGCTGCACGACTCTTGGCGGTATCTACCAGGGTGCCGGCACTGATTGCGATCCCAACCCATGCGTTGGCGCCTGCTGCGACGGCGCAACCTGCACGATTGAGCTAGAGGCCGACTGCATCGCGCTTCCCGGCGCGTATCAGGGTGACGGCACGACCTGCACGCCGAACTTCTGCGGCGGTGCCTGCTGTGTTGGTGCGACCTGCACGGTGGAGACGGAAGCCGACTGCGCGACGCTGACCGGCGATTTCCGGGGACTTGGCTCCGATTGCGATCCCAACCCGTGTGTGGGTGCCTGCTGCGACGGCACGACCTGCACCGTTGAGACCGAGATCGTCTGCCTCGGCCTCGGTTATGAGTACATCGGTGATGGCACGGACTGCACGCTGCCCTGGTGCGACGATGTCCCGCTGATCATTACGGAAATCCTCGATGGTACCCTGCCGGGCGGCAATCCCAAATTCATCGAGATCACCAACGTTAGTGGCAGCCCCTACACCTTCCCAGGTGGTGGTGTGATTGTGCAATCCAACGAGGGCACGGATACCAACGTGGATGTCGATCTGACCGGTGTGACCATTGCAGCAGGTCAGGCCTACGTCATCTCAAACTCCGGCACTGCAGCGGACGGTGGTCAGACTCTCTTCGAGTCAACTTACTCGCCGATGGTCGCGGATATGTATGATGGCAGTGTTGCCGGCAACGGCGATGATCGCTACATCCTCACCAACCGCGACGACGGCTCCAAACTCATCGATATTTACGGTGTGTTGAACTTGGACGGCACCGGACAGACCTGGGAGTACACGAACAGTTACGCCTGCCGCTTGACGAGCGTCACTTCCGGCAACGGCGGCGTCTTCGCTGAGGCCGAGTGGTTTATCGCCGGTGTGAATGCCTTGGAGACCGGCAACGATACGACGGAGCTTCCGCTGATTCAGGCCAGCACGAGTCCGAAGGTGTTTGTGTGCGACGGTGCACCGACTCCCACAGGTGCTTGCTGCGACGGTGAGACCTGTACGGTCGAGACCGAAGCTGATTGTGCCGGCGTTGTCGTCGGCACGTACAAGGGCGACTGGGTGCCCTGCACTCCGAACCCGTGCCTCATTGTCGACCTTCCTGATTTGATTATCAGTGAAATCTGCGATGGCACGATCGACAGCGGCCAGCCGAAGTGGGTCGAGATCACGAACGTCGGCACGGTGGCTGTTGACATGACCACTGTGAGTATCGGGAATGTCAGTAACGGTGATGCGACGATGGGTTACAGCGCGGAGGTATTGACCGGCACGCTGCCCGCTGGCGAAGCCTATGTCGTCGGCTATGACGGGGGTGACGCTCCCGGCGACTCGACGTTCTACGATGTCTATGGCGAAGACGCCGACAATATGGGGCCGGGTTCTTACATCAATGGCAACGATGTGGTCGTGCTCTTCTTCGGCGCTGGTTTGCCGGGTGATCCCTGCGATGGCAGCGGCACACCGGTGATCGACGTTTACGGCGTCGTCGGCGAAGACGGAGTCGGAACTGTCTGGGAGTACACGGATAGCTATGCCTACCGCCTGCCTTGTGCCACTGTCGGCACGACAACCTTCGTTCCTAGTGAGTGGTTCTTTGCGGGCGCGGATGCCCTGGACGGTGTTGACGGTCCCGGACACGTGGCTGTCACCGATCCCGGCACGCATTTCTTTGCTACGCCGCCGTTCGCTGCTGTGACCGTAACGACGCACACTGCCGGTGCCGGTACGGGTACAGTGGATGTCCTTCCCGTGGGACCATATTTCGAATGCGACACGATTACGCTGACGGCGAATCCGACCGGTTTGTCGGTCTTCGATTCCTGGTCGGGTGATATTGAATCCACGGTCAACCCGCTGGTCGTTGCCTTGACGGGCGACCTGGACATTACGGCGAATTTCTCAGATTGCACTGGGAAGTACAGCATTACCGCGGCCGTGGTTGGCAACGGTTCGGTCACGAAGGATCCGGATGCGGTCTGCTACGCGACTTCTACGGTCGTGAGCCTGACGCCGGAAGCGGATGCCGGTTGGATTTTTGACGGCTGGACAGGCCCCGACGTCCCGGGCGGTTCGGAGAATGATAATCCGCTGAACCTCACGGTTGGCACGGCGGATATGAACGTCACGGCGAACTTCCTCGAACTCTTCCGAGTCCGTGGCTTTGTGACGGGGAATGGCGATGTTGTTTTCAACACGACGCCCGACGAGGTTGACGCGTACGGTAACAACTGGTTCAAGGGCGGCACGGCTGTCTCCTTGACAGGGAATGCCGGCACCATC
>CAZTAR010000313.1:0-5944 GCA_964611695.1 uncultured Planctomycetaceae bacterium
CTCGGCCTGCCTTGTAGTGGGCCCTGGTACGTCACGTCCCCCTTCTTCGACATGGACATCCAGCGAGTGAGATTTAACCTGCAACGCGCTGCTGAGCTTCTCGATGATGCCGGCTGGAGACTGGATGAAGATGGATCGCGTGTTAGGAATGTCGAGGACGGATCACCATCTGATGTGCCGATTCCTTTTTCGTTTTCTATCTTGGTGTATTCCCATAGCGAAAGTTCTGTCAAGGTCGCCAAGATACTCCAGGAGAGCTTGGCCAAAATCGGAATCACGTTGACGATCGAGAGCGAGGGTAATGGGAGACGGTATTTCTCCCGGATAAACAAACAACAATTCGACGCGATGATTGGTGAGTTGCATGAAGCGGTCGACCCCGATGGGATGCGATCACTCTTTGAAACAGATGGGAGCCTGAACTTCGGTGGCTTTTCAAACACCGAAGTTGACCGTCTCTTTGACGAGGGGGCTAGCTTGTTAGACTCTGACAGGCGAGCCGACTGCTACCGCAAAATCCACAGGCTCATTTATGACGATCAGCCCATGACTTTCCTCTACCACAAGCCTTCTCTTTGGGCCGTCAACAAGCGTCTCCGTGGCATCGAGTTCTCCATCCGTGGCCCCTACCTCTTCTACCCCAGCATCCGCAACTGGTGGGTCCCCAAGGATGCCGGCGCGGCGGATTCTTCACTGTCTCGGACCAAGCAGGATTAACGCGAGACAAGATCTGTTGATGGAGGCATGTGGATACCACGCCGGTTCAAATAAGGTGTGGTTTGAAGCCGTCTTGTGGCGGATTATGTGCCTGAGAATCGAGAGGCATGTCACATGGCCCATATTCAACCTGTTTCCGCCCCACCCGCCAGCTTGAATCGAACTCCCGAATGACGGTACAATGGGGGGCATATGTCTCCGCAGGAGAGGAAAGGACCGAACTTGTCCACACACCACAGATCATTCAAGCTCTCATTGTTGCTCGCTGCCGTGGTATTGCTTGGCATGGGCACGGTTGCCTCTGCCCAGGACTGCAACTTCAACGGGATCCCCGACGAATGCGACATCGACTGCGGGGCCCCCGGCTGCGATCCACCTCCCGATTGCGGTGGTAGCGAGGACTGCAACGCCAACGGCATCCCCGATGAGTGCGATGTTGCCCAGATGATTGCTGAGATTATCGATGGTGCCGGTGACAGTCCTGGTGTTGATCTGGGGGGGCCTTCCGGCATCGCAGTGGACGCTGCGGGCATCTTCTACGTGGTGGGGACGCAGAGCGACAACGCTTTCAAAATTACGCCCGCTGGGACCATCACCGAGATCATCGACTCCACCGGCGACGGTGCTGGTAATGGCCTTGATCATCCTCTCTGCATCGCTGCGGACGCCGCCGGGAACGCCTATGTCGCAGGTGCTGACAGCAACAACGCCTTCAAGATCACGCCCAGTGGAGTCATCACCGAGATCATCGACTCCACGGGCGATGACGCGGGCCATGGCCTTGTCTATCCATCCGGCGTCGCCGTTGACACCACAGGAAACGTCTATGTGACGGGCACTCATGGCGACAATGCCTTCAAGATTACATCCGAAGGGATTATCACCCAGATCATCGACTCCACAGGCGACGGCGAGGGCAACGGCCTTGATGCGCCCAATGACGTCACCGCGGATATTACAGGGAACGTCTATGTGGCGGGCCTCGCCAACAACAACGCCTTCAAGATCACTCCCGAAGGGGTCATCACCCAGATCATCGATTCCACAGGCGACGGCGAGGGCAACGGCCTTGACGCCCCCAATGGTGTCACCGCAGATACCGCCGGGAATGTCTATGTGACGGGCCTCTACAGCAACAACGCCTTCAAGATCTCGCCCAGTGGAGGCATCACCGAGATCATCAATTCCGCAGGCGACAGCACGGGCAATGGCCTTTCTGGCCCTCGCGACATCGCCGTTGACGACTCGGGCAACGTCCTTGTATCGGGATACGACAGCGACAACGCTTTCAAGATCACGCCCACCGGGGTCATCACTCAGATCATCGACTCCACCGGCGACGGCGAGGGCAATGAACTTGCCGGTCCTTCCGAGATTGCCGTCGACGGTGCGGGCAACGTCTACCTGTCTGATTTGAACGGCGACCAAGCCTTCAAGATCACGCCCGCCGGGGTGATCACGCAGATTATCGATGGCGCGGAGAACCCCTTGACCTCTCCGAATGGGATCGCTACGGATGCTGATGGCAACGTTTACGTGACGGGTGAAGACAGCGACAATGCCTTCAAGATCACCCCAGCTGGGGAGATCACCGAGATCATCGACTACATTGTCCTCGTCGATGGCTTCCCGGGTTTTGCTCTCCTCAATGCCCCCCACGGCATCGCCGTAGACGACGCGGGGGGCGTCTATATAACTGGCAGGCTGAGCGATAACGCCTTCAAGATTGCGCCGGGCGGGGCTACTACCGAGATCATCGACGACTCCGGCGATGGCGCCGGCAATGGTCTTTCCGCGCCCAAGGGTATTACAGTTGACGTGGCGGGCAATGCGTACGTGGTTGGGGGTGACAGTGACAACGTCTTCCAGGTTACGCCCGAAGGAGCCATTACACAGATCATCGATGCCAGCGGTGATGGCGAGGAAAACGAGTTCATCGGCCCTTTCGGCATCACCGTGGACATTCTGGGCAACGTTTATGTGACGGCCTACACGAGTAACAACGCCTTCAAGATCACCCCTGAAGGGGCTATTACACAGATCATCGATGCCAGCGGCGATGGTGAGGGTCGTTTCTTATCTAGCCCAGATGGCATCGCCGTGGACGACGTGGGCAATGTCTATGTCGTGGGTACCAGTAGCCACAACGCCTTCAAGATCACCCCCGCCGGGGCCATCACCGAGATCATCAACGATGATGTAGCTGAAGGTCTTTTTGTTCCGCGAGGTATTGCAGTAGACGACGCAGGTAACGTCTTTGTGACAGGACAATACAGCGACAACGTCTTCAGGATCACGCCCGCAGGTGATATTGCACAGATCATCGACGTTGCGGGCGACGGCGCGGGGAATCCCCTTCGTCGACCGCTCGGTATCGCCGTAGATGCCATGAACAGCGCCTATGTTGGTGGATACGACAGCGATAACGTGTTCAAGCTTAGGTTCGTTGGGTCGCCAGACTGTAACAACAACGGCGTTCCCGACGAGTGCGAATTGGTTGACAACGACTGCAACGAGAACAGCATTCCCGACGATTGCGAGGCGGCAGTCGGTGACTGCGACGACAATGGCATGCCCGACGAATGCGATATTCCCATCGACAGCACCGCCCCGGGAGGTCCCTTTTTCTGTGTTGATGACTGTGATCCAGACTGCAACAACAATGGAACTCCCGATGCTTGCGATATCGATCCGTTTGACCCTGACTTAAATGGAGAAATCAGCGATGACTGCCAAGGCGACGGCATCCCGGATGAATGTCAGGAAACCGAAGACGTGCAGAGTACTTGGGTAGGAGATACGGGATTGTGGAGCATCGCGACCAACTGGTGCCCGGATGTCGTGCCCGACAACTACATTCCCGACGCCTATTTCGATGTTACCATCGACGGGGCAGCCCAAGACGCCACGCTCGACATCTCGCCAACCATCGATCGGTTGTCGCTGATCAATGGGGCCACGGTCAAGGTCAATGACGCCAGTGGTGCGAACGTGCGGACGTTGGCGGTTGGCGGAATCATCCTGAACGCCGGCGTCTTCCTTGCCACGGACCGCGAGCGACTGGTACTCGATGCCCCAGTGATCGACCAAGGCGGCCTCTGGTGTGAAGGCGGTGTGCTCGAAGCCACCGATGGTGATCCTAGTTCAGGCGAGGAGGAAGACAAGAGCATCCTGGAAATCAACGGCTGCCAGGTGCTCGGGGGGACCGTGCGAACCACAGGGGATCACAGCGAGATTCACCTGATCGGTGGTGCTGAGCTGGTGGATGTGTGTATCGAGGGCGTTGTCGTGCCGGACGGCCAGACAGGCCAGTTCAGCGGGGTTATCAGCAATGATGACGTACTAAAAGTCGAAGGGAAAAACCTCACCTCCATTCTGATGCCAACAACGTTAGCCCCGGAAGATGCAGTCCTAGACGGCCAGGGCGTTCTCCGCATGACTGACGAGATGAACTCATGGGTGGGCGACTTCTTCGGAGCCTTCACGAATGAGGCCTCACATGCGATCGAGGGTGCCGGGATCCTCTTTGGAGGCATCACAAATGAGGGGACAATCCATGCCAACGTTTCAGGGCAGGAGCTGACTCTGTTTCCGCCCGGCGACAAGGTCAACAATGGCCTGCTGCAAGCCACTAACGGCGGAACATTGATCATCGACGACCATGTGACCGGCAGCGGTTCGCTGCTGGCCCAAGAAGGAACCATCCTCGTCTATGCAAGCATCTCTGCGGATCCGTCTGGCGCAGGAGTGCTGAGTCTTGTAGCCATAGGCGGCATCATACACATAGAAGAAGAGGATGAGGGCGTGAGTGTGGATGGCGACGGACCCATCATCGTGTTACCGAGTAGCGCCGGGCTTATCGAAGTCATTGGTGCCTCCCTCATTAACGCCAGCAGTTGGACTGTCGGCAACGACCAAGTCGGGCCAGGCATGACAGCAACCATGCGACTCATAGACAACGCCGTGGGCCTCGTCAACGGTCCCGTTCTTATTGATCGAAATGGAATACTGATCGTCACGGACGCCAGCCTGACAGCCACCGATCTGGTCCTTGAGTCCGGCGCCTCCCTAAGCTTGACAAACGCATCGCTCACGCTAACGGGCGGCGTTGGCCTGCCTGACGACGACTCGACGGATTATGCCTCGCTCGAAGTCGGCGGGCAAGATATTGGCACAAATCCGGTTGACCATGTTGGCGATCCGGCTGGCTTCTTAAATGACTTCAACATCCCTGAGCTGGTCATTGGCCCCGATGCACATGTTTCACTCATAGACCATGCCGACAATGGCAACCGGGTTGATGCTGGTTACGGTCTCTCCGAGGCCCTCTACGTCGATGTTCTCCGCTTTGATGATGCGCAGGGACGGCTCAATCTGGATGGGCTACACCTGTACTACAATACGCTCTATGGAAGCCTCGATCAGATTGTTGATCTTCCGCTCAATCAGGTAACGTTCACTCACGTACTGCTCGGTTTGGATACCGACTCCGCCCATGTGTCTGCGTTTGACTTCAATTGCAGCGGTGCCGTGGATGGGAATGACATCGCCCCCTATATAGAAACGCAACTAAATCCCGAGTCAAGTGATTTCAACTTCGATGGTCATCTCGATTCCGAAGATATCTCGCTATTAGTTTCGGTCTTGCTCGACGAAGAACCCTGTGTGGCTCTCGTAACCGTAGCAGACCTGAACAGAGACGGAACGGCCAACGGCTTGGACATTCAAGTGTTCGTCGATGCGATGATTTCACAATAGGCTTCCATGCTGAGTGTAGTGCGGGCATTGCTCAGGCAACTGATTATCGCTGGCCGGACGTCAAGGACCAAAGGGCCGACTCGCCGAGAACTGATTCTGGTTCCTCGCTCGCATCGTGAGCGAATACCCTGTGTCAATGTCATCAGCTTCACCCTCTATTGGATAATAGAGCATTTCAATAATGAGATGACACATAGCCACATGATGCAAACCAGCCCATCGCGTCTTGAGGCGTCACAGTGTTCAGGGCGGCGGCGATGGCGTTAAAGAGGGCTGCTTGTGTTCGCGCCTTGGCGTCTCGTAGGAACTCCTTGACCTTGCTCCACATCTTCTCGATCGGATTGAAACCGGGACTGTAGGGCGGCAGAGACCGCACCTCTGCACCTCGCCTCCGCACGTCCGCACCGATGCTGGTGATGAGGTCAATCGCTTCGGTGTCCTTGTGTGCAGACAGGTTGTCCATCACCAC
>CAZTAR010000314.1:0-5932 GCA_964611695.1 uncultured Planctomycetaceae bacterium
CGCGGGGCCAAGGGCAAGGTCGTCATCAAGGGCAACAAGTCCAACAACACGCTCTATGTGCAGTGTCCTGAGAGTCTTTTTGAGGAGATCAAGCATGTCGCGTCCGACATGGACAAGCAGCCGGAAGGTTTGCAGGTCCAGGCGTTTCCGCTGACGTACGCTTCGGCGATCGGTGTTCAGAAGCAGCTTGAAACGCTGATGATGCAGGCCGCTCGTACCAAGGGGATGGGCGATGTCAAGCTCGACCTCGTCGGGGTTTTGCCTGATGCACGGACAAACTCGCTGATCGTCAGTGGCGGGCCGCTCACGTTCCTCCTGATCGAGCAGGTGCTCGCGAAGTTGGACGTCGAACCTGACACGCCGGTCAAGCGTGAGACGAAGACGTATACGTTTACCAATGCGGCCAACGTCAGTGATGTGGCGCGCAACATCCGCGAGCTATTTCGCGGCGAGGATGTTCGGACGACCGGGGTGGAGCCTCCGGTCGTGACGTTCAACACGGCGGGGAACACGTTGACCGTGAAGGCGAACTCACCTCAGCATGAGGAGATCGTCAAGAACATCATTGAGCCGGTGCAGAAGTCGGTCGGTGAGGCGATGCAGGATTACCAGATCACGCTGAAGTTCGCCCGCGCCGACGAGGTGAAACCGGTCCTCGAAGAGTTCATGGGCAAGTGGCGTCAGAGCCGTGGCAACAAGCCGCAGGACGCCTGCACCGTGACGGCCGACCCCAACAGCAACCTGCTGCTCGTCAACTGTTCGCCGAGCACGAAGGCTGTGTTCGACAAACAGCTTGCGATGCTGGATACCGAGGAGAGCATGGCCGCTCGCGATCGAGTCGTCCAGACGTACCCGCTGAAGTTCGCCAACATCCAGAGCGTCAATCAGGCCGTGACGCAGGCGTTCCAACGCGTGGGTCGCCAGGCACAGCGCGATCAGGTCAGTGTGAGCCTCGACGGGAACACCAATTCGCTACTCGTACTGGCCAGCGAGGAGAACCAGAAGCGGGTCGCCGAGATGATTGCGCGGATGGACGTCGAGCAGTCCGGCGCGGGGCGTGCGACGCGGACGTTTACGTTGAAGTATGCGGAGGCGTGGTATATTCCCGGCATCATCGGCCAACAGTTCCGCACCACGAGCCGCAATCCGAACGATCAGGTTACTGCGAGCTATATCAACGGAACGATGTCCGTGGTTATCTCGGCGAATGAGCAGAACATGGAGAAGGTGGCGACGCTCCTCGAGGAAGTGGATATTCCGTCAGCCGCCCAGAAAATCACCAAGTACTTCAAGCTGAAGAATGCTCGAGCGGACGCGTTGGCGAACATGTTGAATCAGGCCATTCGCGCTTCGGAGCCGCGGCCTCGCAACGGGGTTTATTCGGTGGCGTATGGCTCCGAGATGAACACCAACACGCTGATTGTGTCGGCGGCGGCCGAGCAGATGGAGGAGATCGAGGCCCAGATCGCCGAGTTTGACATCGAGGAGACCGGCCGGATTACGAAAGCCTTCAGCCTGCGGTACGCCGCGCCGTGGACGCTGGCGAATATTATCAACCAGCAGTTCCGTAGCGGTAGTCGGAACCCGAACGATCAGGTTCATGCCAGCTACGAGGACGGTACGCAGTCTCTCATCGTGACCGCCAACGAGGCGAACATGGCGAAGATCGCCGAGTTGATCGCGGAAGCCGACCAGATGCCCGAGCACGCCATGAAGGAAACGCGTTTCCTGCCGCTAACGCACGCTCGGGCGGATGAGCTTGCCCGGACGATGACTCAATCCGTGCAAGCCAAATACCAGCGTAACCGGCAGGGTCAGTTTCCGATTACCGTGACGGCCGATATCGCGTCGAACAACCTGATCGTAACGGCAAAGACCGATTTGTTTCCCGAAGTCGAGCAGATGATCGCGGAGTTGGACGTTGCGCAGGAAGGTCAGCTTCGGCGCGTGTTCAAGATGACGTATGCCGATCCCGGCGCTGTTGCCGGGATGATTCAGCAGTCGTTCCGGCCGTTCGGGCGGAACCCGTCGCCGAGTGAGAACGTTGTCTGCGCGCAGGACTGGACGACGAATAGCGTCGTCGTGACCGCCTCCGCCGCGAAGATGACGGAGATTGAATCGCTTATCAGCGAGATGGACCAGCGGGGCGACACGCTGCGTTCCCATCATGTGATTGAAGTCGCGAACTCCGACGTGGGAGAGGTCGCCCAGAGTCTGCAGCAGATTTTCGACGCCGCGAACCGCGGGCGTCGCGGGCAGGCCGGCGCGGCGGTGATCCGCGCGATCCGCGGCACGACGAAGCTCGCCATCTTCGCGAATGCCGAAGAGATGAAGCAGATTGAAGAGCTCGTCAAGCAGATCGACGTCGAGGGCGGACGCTCGGTCCACACGGTGGCGATGCCGGAGTTGGTGCCCGCGAAGACGGTGGCGGACAGCGTTAACAGCCTGTTCAGCGCCAAGGGCAGTCGGGGTGACGGTCCCCGGGCGGAGTTCCACGAACCGACGAACACGTTGATGGTTTTTGCTACTGATCCGGAGTTTGCGAAGATCAAGACGCAGGTCATCGACGTGATCAGCCAACAGCCGACCATCGGCGCACTGCAAATCTACAAGATTCCGTTGCAGTTCGCCGTGGCCGACGAGGTTGCGCAGACTTTGCAGGATTTCTTTGACAAGAAGTCCGGCGCGAAGTCGCAGCGGGGTCTGCCGTTCTGGGCGCGGGGTCCTGAGTCGTCGCTTGAGAATCAGGTGACGATCATCGCCGAGCCGTCCAGCAACATGCTGATCTGCTATTGCACCGAGACGATCAAGGACATGATCGATGATCTTGTCAAGGACATCGACACGGACGAGCCTGTCGGCGGCAAGAAGGTCATGGAGATGGTGACCCTCAAGTACCTGGACGCCGGCGAGATGCTGGAGATTCTCACCGAGTATTTGAAGGTATCCAAACGGACGAAAGAAGATTCGGGCGGTTTCGAGCCGTGGTGGATGCGCGGCCGTGGGGGCGGCCAGAAAGATGAGAAGGCCATTCTGGCCGGTGACATGCGTCTCAAAGCGGTCGACTCGATGAACGCGATCATCATTGTCGGTCGGCCGGAGAGTGTTAAAGACGCGGTTGCGAAGATCGAGGAATTGGACAAGCCTCGTGAAGGCGGCGACGAGCCGCACACGATCAGCCTTGCGAACGCGAACGCCTCGGAAATGGCCGAGATGCTCAAGCAGACGTTTAACGACCAGGCGCGGATCAAGTCGCGTGGCGCGACTTACATCCCGCCGACGATCGTGCCGGTCGAGGCGACGAACAGTCTGATCGTTTGGGCCAAGACGTCCGATCTGGGTCTGATTACGAAGATGGCCGAGGGTCTGGATTCCGAGATGGCCGACGAGCCGTCCGGCGTGCGGATTCTCCAGGTGGTGACCGGCCGGGATGTCGAATGGCTTGCCGGTGAGATCGAACAACGCATCAACGACGCCGAACAGCGGAAGCAGGACCAGAACCGTAATTATCGGCCGAGCCTCGTGAGTATCGGTGCGGACACGGTGTCCAACGCGCTGCTCATCGCCGGGTCGAAGGCGAAGTACGAGGAAGCCAAGCGGCTGGTTGAGGAGCTTGTGGCGCTGGGGCCTGCGGGCGGTACGTCGCGTCGGGTCATCAGGCTGGAGACGATGTCGCCGCAGCGAGCGAAGGAGTTGATCGAGCAACTTCGCGAGGGTGGCCAGGGTCAGAGTAGTAGCAGTGGGCGTGGCTCGAGCGGACGTGGGCGCGGTACTGGGCGGCGCGGCGATGCGACTTGGACGCAGGACCGGCGGTATGAACAGGCCGAGAGGCGGATGGATGCGCCGGCTCGAACGCCGGCTCAATCATCGGTTCAAACGTTAGCGCGGACGTCGGGGCTAACACCGGCTCGACACGAGCCGGCTCTGTTGGCTTCTACTTTGCCGGTTTTGTTGGCGCAGACTACGGCGATTGTTGCGATCGCGCAGACGCCTTCCACGCAACCGGCTGAGAACCCCAAGTCGTTTACGATTCACAAAATCAATAAGAAGCAGCCGCCCAAGGCCGGCGGTCCCAAGCGCGATGCCACGAAGCCCGGCACTGTGAAGGCCAGTACTACGAAGGCCGGCGCATCGAGAGGCAAGTCGCCTGAAGAGCGCATCCGCGCGACGACGCAACCCGCCGGGCAGATCAACTGGTCCGACGATGCCCGGGAGGCTATCGGCAAGCGGTTGTCGGGCGCGCCCATTGAGGTCGCAGAGGCAGGTCCGGACAGCATCATCCTCGGTGCGAACGATGATGATTACGAGATCATCCGCTCCCTCCTTGAGATGCTCGACCGGGCGGTTCCTTCCAAGCAGATCGAGTACGTTAAGCTGAAGAACGCGCGTGCGAAGGAACTGGCAAAGAGCCTGCAAGACATTTTTGCCAAGCTGGAGCAAAGGGGGCAAAGCGAGGTCACGCCGGAGGATAAGGTCGATATTATTGCCGACCCTCGAACGAACGGGCTCTTCATTGCGGCAGTCGAGGCGAAGATGGAACTGGCCCTTCGTTTGGTCGCACAGAACGATGGGACACCGCTCGACCTGGAACAAGTCAAGACATTCGTATTCAAGAATCGGCGGGCTACCGAGGCCGGTGAAGTTCTTCAGAAGATGGTTGCTTCGTACTTGAAGCAGATCGAACTTCCCGCCGACACGATCGGCGTCGAGATCGACGCGCAGACGAATGCGGTGTTTATCACTGGTGGTGAACACCACATGAAGGTCGTGGAGCAGATATTTAACGGCCTCGATGCCGAGCTGCCCGACGAAGAGGACCAGGCGCCTGGTGCGAAGCCGTCGATGCAAACAGCGGACATCATGGTCGTGCCGCTTCGTGTGGCCGATGCGGATACGTTGGGAACGATGCTGAACGAGCTATTGTCGAAGGCCGCCACGGGCGACACGCCGATGAAGGACTTCATTCGGCGGATGAGAATCCTGGACGAGGACGGCAATCCCGTCGCGCAGATTGATTTGAATCGTCCCATCGCGGTCTTTGGTGACAAAGACAGTAACGCGTTGATCATTGCGAGCACGACGGAGAACTGTCTCATCATGCGGCAGATCGCTCAGGTGTTCGACAGGGAGCCTGCCAGGGCCGAGGTACGGCATGAGGTGATGTCGCTCAAGTTTGCCGACGCGACTGAGGTGGCGGATCAGCTTGGGAATCTCTTGCAGGGAAGTGAGTCGCTGACCGAGCGGCCGGGTAAGGGTGACAAGTTTGGTGTGCCTGACGGCGGCGCCGGCGCGTTGGTGTACAAGGCGGTTGTTAAGGCTGATCCGCGGACGAATCAGCTTCTGATCGTCGGCCGGCCGGAGTCGGTCGAGGTGATGATGGGCCTTGTCACCCAGTTGGATGTCAAGGGTCTGGACGTGATGCCGTTCGAGATTGTCAAGCTGGAGTATGCCAGCGCGACGGCACTTGAGCAGGCCCTCGTCGATATGATGGAGAAGCGGGCGGAGGCGCTGCCTGAGGGTACCGGCCCGAATGCGGGCAAGAGCGAGAAGGTCATCATCAAGGCGGACCCGCGTAGTGAATCGCTGATCATCGCGGCGCGGCCGGCTCGGATGGAGGAATTGCGCGGGCTCATTACGAAGCTCGACATTCCCGCGTCCGCGTTGATCGAGAACATCCGCACGATCACGCTCGACATGGGCAATGCAAACGATCTGGCCGACAAGCTGAAGGACTTGTGGGAGCAGCGGAAGAACCAGCGTGAGGGCGGCTCCGAGGGTTTGAAGCTGGAGATTCCCGCCATTGTTGCTGACGAGCGGAGCAATTCGCTCATCGTTGCGGCGAGCAAGGCGGATTTCGAGGCGATCAAGGCGGTTGTGGACAAGATCGAGGCCCTCGAACTCAACCCCATGGCGAACATCTACATCGTGTACC
>CAZTAR010000315.1:0-5921 GCA_964611695.1 uncultured Planctomycetaceae bacterium
CATGACGCCGGTCATGTTGGCGATCGCCTCGACGCCGGATAGAGCGAGGATAATGTGGACGAAACTGACCCACTCGGTGCCGGTCCCGCGCGGCGTGAAGCTGATTTTCGACAGGCCCTCCTCGATGTGGGGAATGCAGAAAGCCGCCAGCACTACCGTAATCGCGAGGGTAGCGACCGCGATGACAGTCGCGAGGCGGCCGGCGCTCCTCGGCCCGACGAAGTTCACGCCGCCTATCACGAGGATGGAGAGGATCGCCAGGGTCGGCGCCGTCTCGACGGACGCGCCCAAGTACCGGAAAGCGGCGACGGCGGAGATGGCCGCGGTAATCACATAGCTCGCGAAGAGCAGGGCTGCTCCGATGAGGGCGGCCCGACGATTGACCGACCGAGCCGCCGAATAGACCCCCCCGCCGTCCTGAAAGGAGCGGCAGACGATGGTGTAGGCCCATGCCACGGCCGTCATGAGGCCGCACATCGCGAGGACATGGTATAGGGAGGCGCCCGCACTGTAGAAAAGGGCAAGCCCCAAGACATACAGGCGGCTCGTTCCCCAATCACCAAAGAGCATGCTGCTGGCGTGGAACCAACGCAGCTCTCGGGGACGTTCTTGATGGACCTGAAGTTCCAAGGAGTACTTTCAAGACAAGAACAGGCGCGGGGAGGCTCGGGCACTTTCATGAGCCACGCCGGCGTTTCGAACGAACTTTGGTTCTTCTCGGCGAGGCTGCCGGCGTCGATCCGGTCAGGCCCGCCACTCTCAAAAGGCTAACCGACAACACGCGATAGGGAAACACCGATGGGAGCCGATACGCCCTTCTCGTGTCACGTCGCCGAAACGCACGACTGTTGCTCCTCTAGAGAATTCCACGTTTGCTTGTGGCGCCGGCGTCCCGCCGGTGAGGCACTAGCGATCGGCCTTCTCCCATCCACCGGCGAGACGCCAGCGCCACACTCAAGCGTTAGTTACTCTAACGCCGCACTCCGCCAGAGGCGAAAAACAATTCACAGGTGTTGTTGTGTTTTAATTCGACACGTTGAAAAAAAGGCCTTCTCCAATGGCCTTTTCGCCGTACAATGCGCCGCGCATGGATGCAAAAAATCCGAACAAGACGATGGACCGTGCCGACCTCGAACTCCCCGAGTGTCGCGCGACCCTGTTGGAACTCCTCGGCCTCATGCGACGAATGCGGGCCAAAGGAGCACGGTACTCCTCGTGGTACGGTGAGGCGGACGGCTGGCCAAGCACATGGCAACACGTCAACCGCGGCGCCAATTACGAACCCTATCCTGATAATCCCAATGAGCTTCGCGTGCCTTGGTTTCTCCTCTGGGAAATTGTCTGGCTCGTGAGCAACATTCCGCTGCGTCGTGGAGGGCGCGTTCTCGATATGGGCGGCGCGGGGTCCCTCTTCTCATGTTTCCTCGCAAGCCGCGGCCACGAGGTCCACGCCATCGACTTGCAGCAGGAGCTCTGCGACCAGGCGGAGCAAACCGCGGCAATCATGAATTGGCGTCTCATCCCTCGTCGGATGGATATGACGAACCTGGACTTCCCTGACGCGTACTTCGATCATGTGTTCAGCGTGTGCGTGTTTGAGCATTTGCCCGTGTCCGGACGGATTGGATGCAACGAGCATGTCGCCAGGGTTCTGAAGCCGGGCGGTACCGCGGCATACACTTTCGATTACGGGAACCCGCAGTCCTTCGGGAGGCTCGATACGCCCGAAGATGTGCGGCGACAGTTTATCGAACCCTCGAAGCTCTCACTCCGCGGAGGAGGCGAGTTTCGTGATACCGGCAGCCGACATCTGGAATCGCCGCAATGTTTCGGTTTCGGTCGGTTCACGCGGTACGCCGCGAGGCTGCACACCTGCCTCAGTGGATCGGTCCGGCGTCGCAAAGCAATGACAGGAAAGACGTCCTATACATTTGGCGCGGTCTTCTTGGAAAAGGCCGCGTAGAGGATTTTCGTTGCGGGATCAGACGCCCGCGAATGCAACAGGCTGCGGAAAACATCCGCTGGCCAATACTGGAAACGAGGCTTTTCTCAAGAAAAGTCGCAACCGCGAGGCCTAATTGGCCGATAGAGACTTTTAGAGTACGCATCTGCTTTCTGGTGGGGAAGTCTCGATCGCTCCCAAAGGCTGTTCGAGGAGTTGGGCGGATTCAATGCCGGCGAAGACCGCACGATATCAACATCGACACCTCAAAACGCTCATCGTCCTAGTCGTTGCGATGACGGGGGGTACCTTCTTCCTCTTCTGGATCGGGAAGCTTGCGCCGGTCACTCCTCTGCGTGCCAAGGTCTGGAATCAAATCGTGGTCCGATCGGTCGGCCCGACCGAGGATCGTGGTTTCTTCCATTTCCGCGTGGATCAAGAAGGGCGGCTGTATCAGAGCAACGCCTGGTCCAACGGCAGGCGAGCCGCTCCTGGAGAGGGGGCGATCTATGTGCTCGTCTCGCGCGCCTCGGCCAACCCGGGAATCTCGGCCGCACAAACCCGGGCAATCTCCGTCATCGTCTCGGACCTCACGCAGCGCTACCACATCCCAGCCGATCATGTGATCGTCGATGAACCACGCCGCATCGCCGATATCGGTACCCAAGGCGAATTCTGACCTCCTCCACGCTCAAACGCTGACCGCTTGCTAACGGGCGCAGCTCTGATCGCCTTCCGTCACGGGTGATGTCTTGCTTCACTTCCCTGTATAGTACGCCCAATATGCAGGCACTCGTATATAACGTGACGACTGCACGGTGGATCCTCTGCAAAGCCGCTGGATGCCTTTCCAAACAGGCCTTCTTCGGCTGCTTCTCGCCGCTCAAGCTACAGGATCGTCCGATTCCCGAGCTCCCTGGGCCTGGGTGGGTGCGACTCAAGACCATCCTGGGAGGCATTTGCGGAACAGACCTCGCCCTGATCACGCAGCAACAGCACCCAGCGACCATCCTTCAGAACTACGCGAATTTTCCGGCGGTCCTCGGACACGAAAACGTCGCGATCATCGACGAAGTCGGCTCGGAAGTCAGTTCCAAGTTTGAGGCGTGGAAACCCGGACGTAGAGTCTGCGTGGAGCCAGCGCCTGGCTGTCATGCTCACCAGACTGGTGAGCTCTGCCCGCACTGCCTGGCCGGGCGAACCTCACTCTGCGAACATGCCGGGGGCGAAGGCTTTCCTCCAAGGACATTAATCGGCCTCAACAAGATTACGGGAGGCAGTTGGGGACAATTTTTTCTCGCCCATCACACCCAACTTCACGCCGTCCCGGAATCTCTCGCTGACGACACCGCCATCCTCGTTGATCCCATCGCCTCGGCAACGCATGCCGTCCTGCGACGTTTGCCCAGGCCGGGAGACAACGTCCTCGTCAGCGGCTCCGGTATCATTGCCCTGGGGGTGGTTGCGGCCATTCGAGCCCTGGGCCTCGACAATCCAGTCACAGTGCTCGTGCGCCATGGTTTCCAGGCAGACCTGGCCCGACGCCTTGGCGCGACGCATGTCGAATGTTTCCCTCGCGGTGCTGGCAGTGCGGATCGTTATGATGCTGTTGCCCGCCTCACGAATGGCAAGCGACTGGCGGCGAGGTTCGGGAACCAGGACCTCTTGGGTGGTTTCGATTTGACGTATGAATGTACCGGCTCCGGTGTGGGACTCAGCGACGCCATCAAGTGGACCCGGAGTCGGGGCACGGTGGTCATGGTCGGCACGAGCGGTATCACCCTTCTGCACACGACCGCCATTTGGTTCAACGAACTTGAAATCATCGGGGCCAATGGCCGGCAGATCGAAACATGTCACGGAGAAGACCTCCACTCCTACGATTTGGTGTTCCGCTGGTTAAAGGAGGGCAAGCTCGACCTCTCGACGATGACGGTTCGGCGTTATCGGCTTGCGGATTATCGGACGGCCTTCAAGCACCTGTTTCAGCGCGGCCGACACCCGATTGTCAAAGCGGCTTTCGAGCACTAGCGCTTTGTCAGAGCCAAATGTGCGGATTGGGTGGTACGGGCGTCTCGACCGTTCAAGGCCATGGCAACCCGATTTCGCACGGGAGGGACGCCCGTACCACCCGGAGATTTAGGCGTGACGGAGCCCAAGGGCAGGTGTGGCAAACTGTGCCCTTCAACATCCTCCCTTGCTCCCTGATCCCTCCATCCCCTTGTCCCCTCAATCTCTGACTCCCAAGGAGCGGCGACCGTCCGGCGACCAAGTGGCTGATAACGATTTTGCTTACCTGCCCCTCGTTCTCGGCCGAAGAAGACCCTGACGCGACGCCTGGGTCCATTGCGAGAGGGTTGGATATGAGACGCGAACGTCGACTGTTGACGACTTGGACACTCATCGTCCTGGTGTTCTGTTCCACGGCTTCACTGGGTTGCGATCTAGTCAGTCTGTTCGGTACCAACATGAGTATTAACACGGTTGTTCCGATAGGTCTCGGCGGCTCTCCCGGCCTGCTCAATCCATTCGGCATCGTTCAGGCCTGGGTCAATTCACTGATCGGGGGCGGCAGTTCGGAGGACGACGGGGACGGTGGAACCGCCGGTTCGACGAATCCGGCGCAGAGCCTCGATCCGGCCATTCCCGTGATCATTAACTGAGAATCCTGCTGGATACATTCCGCGATTGCACCGCGTGCATACCGTGCACCCCATGCATCCCGCGCGCACCCCGCGCTCGCCATGTAATTCGCTTCATAGAATCAGCATCGCATCACCATAACTGTAGAAGCGATAGCCGTTGGCAACTGCGCTTCGGTACGCATCCAAGATCATATCGCGTCCGGCGAAGGCACACACGAGTGCCAGGAGTGTGCTGCGCGGTAAGTGGAAGTTTGTGAGCAAGACGTCAACGGCGGAGAAAGTGTACGGCGGGTAAATCAGGATGTCGGTCCAGCCCGATTGAGGTTCGAGGGCGCCCTTCGTACCGCAAGTTTCAAGAACACGCACCGTCGTCGTGCCCACGGCGACGGTGCGTCCTCCAGTTTGGCGAGCGTCCTGGATCGTTTGTGCGCTTTGAGGCGAGAGGCTGTACCACTCGCTGTGCATCGGGTGGTTGGCCAGGTCTTCGACTTCAACCGGTTGAAATGTGCCCAGGCCGACGTGCAGCACGACATCGGCGATCGATGTGCCGGTGCCGCGGATGTCTTCCATCATCGCTTCCGTGAAGTGCATGCCCGCCGTCGGCGCCGCGACCGCGCCCGGTTCGTCCGCGTAGACGGTTTGATAACACCGGCGATCGCGTTGATCGACATCGGCCGGATCGTCGCCATGCCGTCGGATGTAGGGCGGTAGGGGGGTGGCCCCGATCTGCGTCAAGACTTCCGCCGCTGACGCCGGCGGTGACAGCGCGACCTCGCACAGACCCCATTCGCCGCGTTTGCGCAACGTCAAGGACCAGGGCGAGTCATCCAGTGCAAGCTGCTCACCCTCTCTGACGCGTGCCGCGCCACTCAGGAGCACGGTCCAGATCCCGAGCGAAACTTCGTGGACGAACAAACCCCCGATCCGGCCGCCCGTACGTCTGAACGCGACGAACTTCGCCGGCAGAACGCGCGTGCGATTCACGACGAGGCAATCCCGCGCCGTCACCAATCCCGGCAGCTCTCGAAACACGCGATGCTCCACAACGCCAGTGGCGCGGTGAACCACCATCAGTCTCGCGGCGTCTCGCGGTTCGCACGGCGCCTGCGCGATCAGTTCGGGCGGAAGGTCATATTCCAGTTCGCATACCTTGATAGGAAACCCTCCGGGTTTAGCACAATTCACGCTTGCCCGTGATTGTGGCACAAGCGTCTCGATTGTGAATCCACCACCGAGACGGCGGTGCCACAGGTGCATCCAACCATGGAATGCTCAAGGACTCCGTCAAGCGTCATATGAGGGATACGCGGGCAACGTGTGTGCCACTGGCGGCT
>CAZTAR010000316.1:0-5883 GCA_964611695.1 uncultured Planctomycetaceae bacterium
CTCCGGCGCCACCACACTTGTGGCGGTTCGCCCGAAGCCCTAGCGAACCGCACACGGTCTCCCTCTACATCAGCGAACCTCCAGCGGACCCTTCGATAAACCTTGAGGCGCCCGCCGACCGCGTAGGCGGGAAAGGTTTACGATAGAGGGTTTGCGTGGCGAGCGCAATGCATGTCACATCACCCTGCGATTACTGTCAGCCCTCAGCTGGCAACAGGTGCGGAGCTTCACGTTCAACTAAACGCCGAAGAATCTCGGCCAGTTCCTCGAATCCCACCGTTCTGAGATCGCTCAAGAGGCAGATGACGTTCATGATCGTCCATTCTTCTGGGATGATCGTGAATCTGCCCCACTTCTCCTCCAGCACTGACGACTCAAGCCAAGTGGCGTACCCTGGACTGCTATCCCACACGGTGTCGCCACATGCTTCTCGGCAGATGTCCTGTGCGCTCAAACCACCAAGTTCTCTTCTGGCCAAGTCATCCACCAGAAGCATGATGCAACCTTCAGATGTCTGCCCCTCCTCATCGAATCTCTCCGTCCACCCATCCTCCCCTGTCTCATAGCTCACGATCGGCCGCTCGTACCGCCAGATATAGTGCTGTCCCATGCCCACTGCGTGTGGTTCGATGTCATGTCCTGTCCCAGTGCCAATAGTCTGTTGCTTGTGCATTCTCCTAACCTCCAGGGCCACTGCCTGCTGGCGGTTCGCCCCCTGGGTTGCGAACCGCTTGGTCTCGCAGGCCACACTTTCTGAACCCCATTGAAACGGCGTGTCTTCGCCCGAGGCTTCGATTGCCTCCTCGACCAGCCACCGGCGTGTGTTCTCCAGGCATCTCAATATCGATGGGATATCCTGTGGAGCGAATCGACGCTGATCAAAGCTGATCCTTCCAAGGGGAGCATTACTCGTCCCCACGCTCCAGATCGTGCAATGTACTGCACCTGCGTTGAACCTCTTCATCACCTTGCGTGTTTTCATAGAGGACGGAAGGCCCGCCATCGCGGCCCCCTTTTCCAGGGACCGATGACGCACGTTCACGACACATCACGACTGCCGTTCCCATCCTCTTGCGACGAGTTCCCGGCCATCTTGATGATCGCCTCGAACGCCTTTGTCAGGCAGAAGATGGCCAATGGTATCTCGTTGCGGGAAAAGCTGCTTGACGAACGCCAAGTGCCGTCCTCAGCCTTGAAGCGTCTATCCACTGTTGCGCGGAGCACCTTGGCGGTATGCCCGTTCGTTGAGATTTCGTTCTCCCACAAGGCGCATGACACTGCGCCTGCATTGATCTTCGTTACTGGTGTTTGTTTTTCCATGTTGTTCACCTCGACAACCCATCACTTTGTGTGACGGGCCTCTTCTCGTGAGATTAGAAGAGGGCCGCTGTGCCTGCCTGACATACTCTGGAACGCGTGCTGAGATTACATCCGGTGGGGACTGTGGTGCTGGCCTCGGGCGACGCGAGTCACGCCTGTCATGTGAGGATGTCGATGGGGCGCAGCAAGCTGTCCGGTGATCCCACGGGCTCGGCCTTGTAGTCGCCGCGCAGTTGTCTCAAGAGAGTGTCTTGCAGTCCCTTGCGATTCATCCCTGAGCAGAACGCCTCGATGTCCTTCACAAGCTCACGGTCGACCATGGACTCGGAAACCATGTGACCGGTAGCCTCGTCGGCGATGTACAGCTGCGTTAAGGCCCACCGCACCGCGCCGCGCCCCGCATCAGTCGGTGTCCGGTCAAGAAGCTCTGTCAGGTCCCACGAACTGGCAAATGCGCGCCCAGGCCTGTTGTGGAGTATGAGCATGGAAGATACCGTGCTAACTGGATCCCGCGCCTCCCTCGACAACGAAGAGAGATGCTGACTTGTGCCCCAGGCCCGCAGTCCTCGCGTTGCCAATTCTGGCGAGATTGCGCACAGGCGCACTAACAAATCGATCATCGCGTCAGCGGCCGTGTCACGCTCAAGATCCCGCAAGGTCGCATCGGACACTTGTTGCAAGACACGGCTCTTTTCCTCCGCAGGCAAGGCACTTGTTATTGCCGATAGCCACCGACACCAGTGGTGAGGATTCTCAGACAGAAACGCTGACATCGCGCCGATGTCGACTTGCCGCACGAGCTGGGGCATGAGGCACGCGCTATAGCGGGAGTTTGCGATCTCTTCGAGAATCTGCGCCTTCTGCGAAATCGTTGGTCTTCCTTCACGTGCGAGGATAGCCTCAATGTCGTAAGTCTGGACCAACGCTCGTGCCAGTGACGGGCATGCGTTGGCCCGTGAGGCGATCCGGCTATTCTCCGAGTAGAGCCACCAGATCTTGTGCGTGCGCCGCTTGAGAAGGTGCCCGATGTTACGATCACGACGTGCTTCTTCGAATAGCAGCTCATCTAGGCGCGCCTCTTGCGATGGCTTGTCTATCAAGTCTGCAAACGTCGATGCGGCCTCCATGTCTATCCCGGACAAGATGTCGCAGATCGTGAGGGCGAATGCCGCCGAGTCAT
The DNA here is from genome assembly GCA_964611695.1 of uncultured Planctomycetaceae bacterium. GTDB lineage: Bacteria > Planctomycetota > Phycisphaerae > UBA1845 > UTPLA1 > CAZTAR01. The sequence goes on from CAZTAR010000316.1 coordinate 2,501, forward strand.
CTTGGCGACCCCTTCGAGCGAGGTCGGATAACGGAACGGCGGATACGACTGCCTCGGCCGTTGGGATCGTTGCGAGCACAGCAAGGAGACTCATTGAATGCCTGAGGTCTTCAGCGGATGCGATCAGCGACGCGAGTCGCTCAGAAGACACGAGCTGAGCAATGCAGAATCCGAGGATGGGATTCGAATCCAGGTAATGAGCGAGCAGTGTCGCTGCCTCAAGCGCGCTGCCGCGGCGTTCGACCGCGCTGACCAAGGACTCGAGGTACGTACTGAAGTGTGCGGGCATTGGTGGTGCCAGCTGCGTTAGCATCACCAGCGACGCAGTACACGCCTCGCTCCGAACGCAATCGCTGATCGTGCCGCTTATGTAGAGCCCGTCCCGGACATCGCGAGCAGCTTCGCAACTCCTGCAGTAATAGTGCCCGAGGGCCGTGAGCGCGTTTGGAGTCTCTGATGCCGCGTACTGTTCCAGACATTCGGCAATATTCGGCAACGAGCAGCGACGTCGGTATTCGAGACCATGCTCCCAGTAGCCCTCGGCTAGAGCGGCGTGGGGCAATCGATAGAGCACGTGTCCATCCTGCCACACTTCGCGGAGGATCTCTCCATGATTCACCAGGTCATTGAGATCGTCCGGCGATGCGCCGCACGTCCTGACGAGGAAGTTCTCGGCCACGGGCTCTTCGAAGCTTCCCAAGGGCGACATCGCAACGAGGATGCTCGGGTAGACTGACTTCATCTGCTCCAGGGCGCGGAGTCGAGTTGTCACGCCATCTGCGATCCATTGTTTGGGTGTACCCTCACCCTCCTTGTCAGCACATCCCTTCAATGCGAATGCCAGCAGCCACAGATTGGACCCGGCGACGTCCTTGATGCCAGTGATGTGCTGTTCACGCCATGGTAGTTCGGGCCTGAGGCGTTGACTGACGTGGCTGATCAACGCATCGATCTGTTGACGTGGACGCAGCGTGGTGGTTGGTAGTTTGGAGAGTTTGGGCCAGTGCGATGTTTCGCTCTTCAAAAGGGAGGGCCTAGCTGTCACGAGAATCCGAACATTCCAGTCTGGTTGGACACGTGCGCACACCTCTTGGAAGCCATGGGGATCCAGGTGAGCGTCTTCAAGAATGACGAACCCAGCGACACTGCACACTTGGTCAAGAAGACTGCCAGGTTGGAAGGGGCGATACCGGAAGTAATAAGTGGGGCACTGATTATACGTGAGAAAGGCGATGTAGCGAGCAAGGACCGTCTTTCCCGAGGCCATGTCGCCGAGCAATAGGCTGACTTGGTGCTCAGTTACTGAGCTGATTATGGAATCCAGGATTGCGGGTCGGTAGACGCGATCATGTGTGAAGTCGACAGCGATTGGACCGTCCAGCCGGAACCACTCGGGCTCCTTGCGCTGCTTGAATCCGAGGAACTCGTCCGCATGCCGCAGATCTTCGAGGCGGTCCTCCGGGAACACCTGCTCGGGCCGAACGAAGAGAAAGCGGCGAGCTCGCCCCTGGATCTTCTGTTGGCCGGATACAGTGTGGAACACGCTTGCACGAAATACCTCCGCAGTGCCGAAAAGTTTCCAGAATCTAGAATCCTTGTTGTTGTGGAACAGGTCGCTCAGGTAGGTCGGGTATCCTTTCTCATATTTGTAGCGCTGAGTAGTGTGTAATGCCGGATAGGGTGGAGCAGTGTCACTGACGCTGCTCGTGTACGCATAGAGCTCAGCCAGCAGGAGATGAAAGCCGATTCGCAACCGCGTCCAGGGGATCCCACGATTCGTTACGCCCGGGGGGGATGGGAGCGCGTTGTTGTTGTCTGTGGTGAAGTACTCCTTGGGACCGGTTCCATCGGGAAGATCGTGTTTCTCGATCAGAATGCCAAATCTCTGACCATCGCCAATTGCGGTCACAGAGAATTCGGGCGCGGCCATGGTGCTTGATCCAAAAATCCTGCTTCCGTGCAAACCACGGAAACTGCCGTAAGTCGTTCCCGTTACAGGGTAGTCATTCCGTAAGGGCTTGTCAACGCAGGGGTTGCGCCTATATCTGCGCTTGACCCGCCTGATTCCCGTGCCATATTTCAATAGACGCTGCGGTCGAAAAGCCCTCTTTCTCTGTGCCCACGATGGGGCACGGGCCGGTTGACCAGCAGCAAGACGAGCGGCTGCTCACGGGTGTTAGGAGAGGTTCATGGGCTTGAAGATCCAGAGTCCCACGACGGATGATCAGCAAGGGAGCGTGCCGCTTGAGATCTTCGTCGACGGCTCGTTCGAGTTACCGCCGTTTGCGGAAGTGCGCAGGCGCATCTGGGAATCCCACTTCTCTATGGTAATGCCCCTGGATCGAGGCATGCACCGATTCGGTGAGCAGCACAAGTCGTTTTCGCTTGCATCAACGGTCGGTGTTTCCGGGATCGCCTTCTTGTACGCACTGCTCTCTCAAGTCGAGCCGCTTACGAAAGTTGGCTTGTGGCAATGGCTTGGAAAGAAGGTGCCCGACAACGATGGCGGATTCCACAAGCGCGCCAGCAGAGCCAGGTTCGCTTTCTCGAAGATCCAGCGGCAGGCTGGTCCGCTTTTCGAGTCCTGCAAAGTGTTTGACCGATGTGGCCGCGCGCAGAGCGCCTACAAAGTCCGACCTGGTGTTACGACAATCGTAGTCGTCGGCGTTGACGCCGACTACCGCGGCGCTCGGGTCCCCCTCGCGCGGCTGATGCAGCCTCCCGAATGACATCAAACCGTGACGCATCGCGGCCGTGGAACTGTCACGAGCAGCTAAGTCGAGAACTCTGGCTCTAACAAGGAGATCATCATGGCTGGGAAACGACAACCAATCCTGCTTCTCTCGGCAAGCCGCAAACCGGCCGCGCAAGACGGCGATCACGGATGGGAGTTTGGAATCGAGACGCAACGCACTTCGGGCGAAGAACTGGCCATCATTCAGCTCAAGCAGGACATGTCCCCCCAGAAGGCGGCTTCGATTCTCAGGGCTGCGGCAGACCGCATCGAGGCGAATCCACTGCTGCTTAGCCTCCGGCCTGGTGTTCAAGGAAACGGCGCAATCCGGGCTGATGGGCAAATCCTGCTGGGTGTCGAGATGGTCAACGAATTTCTGAATGACATCGCGCGCATCGTTGGTGGGGTCAATGACCGCGAGTGCCCCCGTGCGCGCGAAGCGGATCAGCCTTTCCGGGGGGAATGCGAAGCCGATGACGAGACGCCCGCTTGCGCCGAACAACAGGCGCCGGGCGTACGTGAGCCCGCGTGAATCTGACTAAGGAGACCTCACGATGCCGAAGCTGTTCTCTCTCACCGTTGAGGATTATCCGGGTCTGCGCAAGGACGCCTGGTACCGACTGCGTGTGATCTCCGTCAAGAAGAATCG
>CAZTAR010000317.1:0-5871 GCA_964611695.1 uncultured Planctomycetaceae bacterium
TGAAAATCTGTGCGGTTTTGGCTGCGCGTTGTGCGGTTTTTGGTTGCGCGCACCAGCTGGCATGTGCGATACTCCTGAACTTGCTCCAAAACGGTATGTACCGTTTTGGCAGGTCTTCGGAGCCGCACTGCCCCACGCAGGCAGGTACGCTAAACCTAGCGTTCGGCGGGATTTCCATCACTGGAGACGATGGGGCTCGAACCCACGACCTTCGCATTGCGAACGCGACGCTCTCCCAACTGAGCTACGTCCCCAGGAACCGCGTGCAATGTAGTCGAGGGGGCGTCGGGTTTCAAGCGGCGATTTGCCTCCAGGCGATTACAGGACCAGGACCGTGTCCCGGCTCTGCTGAGTTCGAATGTCTGGCACGCGTCTTCCCGAATAAAAGATCCTCATTCGAGAGGCAGGGCCAGTTGGCTGAGGTCTCGCACGGTTTGGCCTGCCTTCTCGCAGGGATGGTTGGCTTCCGACTCGGTTCGCTGAGCAAGGTCAGGCTTGCCGCTGCGGCATTCTGCGAGCCACTCTACCGCGAACCTACCGGAACGTATTTCATCGAGGATAGTTCGCATTTCGCTTTTGGTCCCGTCAGAGACGAGTCGAGGGCCGCAGGTGAGTCCTCCGTAGGCGGCGGTATTGGATATCTTCTGACGCATCGTGGCGAAGCCGTCCGCGTAGAGCATGTCCACTACCTGCTTGATCTCGTGCACGCATTCAAAGTAAGCGGTTTCGGGGGAATAGCCCGCCTCGACGAGGACCTCAAAAGCCGCCTTTGCCAACTCAATGACTCCGCCGCATAGGACGGTTTGTTCTCCGAAGAGGTCGGCCTCGCATTCTTCACTGAAGGTTGTCTCGATCATCCCGCCTTTGCCACCGCCGACAGCCGCGCCCCATGCCAACGCAAGTTCTCTTGCCCGGCCTGTGGCGTCATGGTGGACGGCGAGAAAGCAGGTGATGCCGCCGCCCTGGGAAAATCGTTCTCGCACGAGGGTGCCCGGCCCCTTGGGTGCCACCATAATGACGTCCACATCCTTGGGCGGCACGATCTGGCCGAATCGGATACTGAAGCCGTGGATGAAGCCGAGCGTCTTATCTGGACTGAGATGCGGCGCGACATGTTGCTTGAAAATGTCGCCCTGGGTTTCATCCGGCAGGGCGAAGATGAGCAAATCCCCTCTGCGCGACGCTTCTTCGATCGAGATCGGCTCGAAGCCGTGTTCGATGGCCAAGGCATGATTCGGGCCGCCGGGACGTTGAGCGACCACGACATCGCACCCTGCGTCACGGAGGTTCTGCGCGTGGGCTTGACCTTGCGAGCCGTACCCGAGGACCGCGATGGTTTGCGTCCGTAGTCTCGTTGGGTCGGCGTCCTGTTCGTAGAAGACTTGAATGGCCATGGGTTGGGTTCCTGCGGATCGAGTGTTGTTCACGATCGCGCTTTGCGTATTGGCGTGGACGAGACGATTCTGACGCCCAGCCATCACGACGTGGCGCGACGACGGTGCTATGATACCGCGATGCGACCTCTCGATGCAGCAACGATTGAAGCGTGGTTGTCGGCGACGAAGCCCAGACGCTCCAGCCTCTACGGCTCGTACGCGCTATTGATGGCGGCAGTGCTGGGTTTAATGGCCCTGTTGGTGCTTGGACCGCGTCTGGGGCTTTCTCAGACATTCTGCACACTCGCGCCATTGACCCTCCTCGCGGGCTTCGTGCTCGTGGCTTGGTTGCAGGGTCGTCGTCATCATGCCTGTCGGAAAGCCGTCCTGGCTGCCTCGCAGCACCTTCAGATGGAGGAGCGGGGCGCCGCTCGAGCTGAGCTGGAGAAGATTATGCAGGGACCGATCCGTTCAAACCCGGATCGGGGCGAGGCGTTTCTTCTCTTGGCGGCCCTGGCTGAGGCGGAAAATCGCTACGACCTTTCGGCACGGATATACGAGTCTCTTTTGATCCAACGAATCGGTGACGCGACCCAGCTGCAACAATCCCAAATTGCCCTGGCGGAAGCCAAGCTGCGAAACGAAGAACTGACCGACGCGGTCCAAATGATCGGCCGGTTGGAGCAATTGCCGATGCCGCAGGCCCTGCGGACGACGCTCGACCTCGTGCGACTTTTTCAGCAGGTCTTCATGGGACATCACGAAGACGCGGTGAAAGAGATCGAGGAACGTCGTTCGAGTTTCCGGCAGTTTCTCTCGACAAGGGCGGCCTACGGCTATGGCCTGTTAGCAGCGTCCCTGCACGCGTTGGGACGATGCGACGAGGCAGCCAAGCTTTGGAGTGATGCAACGACCCTGATGACGATCGACCAATTGATTGAGGCGTACGATATGTTGGCGCCATTGGCCAGCGCCTACGACTCGCAGGAGCATCCCGTATGACGGCGGTGGAAGCGGAAACCTTGATCGCCACGGTGCGTCGCCATTTTAGGCTGGCTTGGTTGATTCGTTCGGGCCTGCTTGTGTTGGCGGTGGGGGCCTGCGTGGGGATGTTTCTTTCCAACGGAGGCGGAGAGCGCGAGGAACAGATGAGTTCGGCCCTCCTGTTGGTGGGGCTCTCGTGGATGCTACTGATGGTCATCAGCATCCGGCAGATTCGTCGGGCGAATCAGGCATCGGTCTACATCGCATCAGGTCGGCTCGATCTGGCCGAACAGCAGCTCAAAGGCGCGCTGGTGGCCTTTAGCCTCTATCGTCAGGGCAAGTTGCTTATTTGCCACAACCTCGCGGTCGTCGCTCATGGCAAGAAAAACTACGACGCGGCGGCCACACTCTGCGACGGTGTTCTCTCAATGCGCAAGGCCCTTTCGCGGAATGTGGACCGCCTGTGCAGGATTCTGCTTGCCGACAGCCGTCTCTTCCTGGGCGAGGCCGATTCGGCCGCGGCGGCGTTGCAGCCACTCTCTTCCGGCGATGGCGGCCTGGGCCTCCCAACTCGGCTGATGCTGCTTCCGGTCGAATTACGGTGCCAGACGGTCCTGGGGGCGTTTTCCGAGGCCGTCTCCTCGTTGAGCGTCAAGATCAAGTTGGCCGAGTTGCTGGATTCGGCAAAGGCGGCGCTGGTCCATGCTTTGTTGGCCAGAGCCTGTCGAGAGACGGGGCAAGTTGCGGCGGCAGACTTTCTCCTGCGGCGGGCAAGGTTGTACCACAATTTGGGTGAATTGGCCCAGGACTATCCGTTTTTACGAGATTCAGCCATCGATACCCCAAGTGCCGATAATAACACAGATAGTGCGGAATAACGGCACAGGCGGTGCGCACCGGCAGCACAGATTGTCTGGCCTTGCAGCATAGTCGAAGGTTCGCCATCAAGGAGATACCCAGATGCTAACAGTCAAGCTTCTTACTGCCGCGGTTCTCGTGGGCGTTGCGCAGGCCGATGTTGCCCCCTCATCACCGACAGACACCTCGGCCCAGGTGGCCAAGCAGGCGGATGTCAAGAGTTCCGAAACCTCCAAGCTATCTGAGACCGCCAACATGACGGGCGGCGATGTGCGGGCAGAAAAACCGCAGGCCAGCCATCTGCGGGTTAGTTCCGGATTGACCCACGACTCCGGATTGCCCTACGACCTGGCCGGCCAATGGCTCGTTGATCTGGCAAGGCACCAAGGCCATCTGTCGGGTCGGGCGGACCCGAGGAGCGTATCGCTTCATGTCATCGCACTCCTGGAAGGCGTGAAGGAAGTCGCGCCGAATTGTGCCGAGGCGTATCAATGGCTGTTTGATCTCTTCTATCGTATGGGGCGGGTTGATTCCGCGCGCGAGGCGCTGCACCAATACGTCGAACTCGTTCCGGGCGACGCCAGCGCGAGGATTCGGTACCTGAATTTGAGCCTGACTGAATTCCAGACCGCCGAAGAGCGGGCCAAGTACGTCAAGGCTGAGTTGAACAAGCCGGATCTTCCTCGCACCTATGAGAGTGAGTTGCACCGATGGCTCGCGAATCGCTACTTCGAACGCCGTGAGACTGAACAGGCCGCACGCGAGGTGGAGCACGCCCTTCGTCTGAATCCGATGAACGTGGCCGCCCGACAACTTGCCTACGAGATGTTCGGCGAGACGGAGGCAGCGTTGCAGCGCGTGGAGGTGGCACTGCAACTCATCTCGATCAATCCCAGCCAAGCCAATCTTGTCTGGGATCTGGGCGAGTTTCTCGATCGGCTGTCCCTCCATCGCCAAGCGCAGGAGTGGTACAACCGGGCGATCGAGATGCATCATCGTGCCAAGGGCCAGGCGGTGCCGGCGGAGTTTTGGCACAAACTGGCAGTGTCATACACCCGATCCGGCGACCACGCCGAAGCCAGAGACGCTGCCACTTCCGCCCTGAAGATCGACGAGAATCTCCACATTGCACGTTTGCTGCGTGCCACGGCTGCGGAGAAGGCGGGCGATTCCCAGGCTGCCGCCGAGGATATGGATTTCGTCGCCAAGGCCTACGCGGCTCGCGTCGAGGCGGTGGTTCGGGAGAAGGTTTTCGACGAGGCGGCGGAAATAGCGTGGTTCTACTGCTATCACCAACCTCAAAAGGAGCAGGCGCTTCGGTTGGCGAAGGTTGCGATGGAGGACCAAGACCCAAGCCTTCTCGCTCGGCTTGCCTTCGGCTGTGCCCTTCGGATGAATGGACAGACGGATGAAGCGATGCAGGTGTTGAAGCCGCTGACGTCGGTGGACCAGCTTGCGGCGTTGGAGTTGGCCAAGGCACACCTCGCGCGCGGCGAGAAAGGCAGAGCCATCACCATCCTGCACAAGGCCGCGACCATCCAATACTCCGGCATCGCGTACGATCTGATTCGCGACCTACTGGCGAAGTACGACGAAACCGCCCCGCAGATCCCGCTCAATTCCAAGCTCATTGCCGTCCTGGACAAGTTCCACCGGGACGTGTTCGATTACCACGAGCGGCCGGGCGATTTTCTGAAATTCTCGCTCAGGTTTGCCTCGCAGCCGCTGCGGCCGGCAGGTCCCGTACGGGTCACTTTCAGAATCGAGAATGTCGCCCCATTCCCAATCACCTTTGGGGATGGCTTCATGGTCAGGCCGCTGATCGCCTTGAATGCCAGACTCGGCGGCGCCGACGGAACGTCCTACAGCAACTACTTGCAAATCATGATGAACTCGCAACCGGTTCTCTTGCCGGGCGACGCGGTGGAAAAAACGGTTTCGGTCGACGTCGGGCCGATGCGTGAGGAACTGACACGCACGGTGACACAATCCGTTGAGGTCGAGCTCTCCGCGATGTTCGATCCGGTGTATGAAGGCGACAAGGTCACTGCGGGTTTCGGAACAATCAAAGCCGGGCCGATCATCGCCGTCCGTCCGGCGATTGACGTCTCTCCGGCGGGGATCAACCTTTTGCTTTCCCGCGCCGAATCGTCGGATGTGAACGACCGGATCGAGGCGGTGGATATGCTAGCGTCTCTACTGGCGGAGGCAGAGCACGTGGCGAATGTCGGCGATAATAACGGAGTTGCCGCGCGTGGGCTGCCACTCGATACATTACACACGACCCTCGCCGGGCTCCTCGCGGACCCCGACTGGCGAGTCCGGGCGCACGCGATCGTGGGCAGCGGTTGGTCGAAGCTGGACGACCGCACGACCAACGCGGCGGCCCAAGCTGTGCGGGATATGGAAAACCCGGTCGTCAGGATGCTCGCGGTGCGCTTGTTCGCGCAGCAGCATGGAGAGAAGTTTCAGGCCGTGCTGCGGCAATTGAGCAAGTCCGCTCCACACCGCTGTGTCCGGATCATGTCAAAGAGCTATTTGCCTCAACCTTCGCGTGTCCATGCGAACCGCGCCGAACCACTCGCGCCGGACGACCTGCCCTAGCCCGCCTTTCTCACCAGTGGGAGTCTTCGGGTTTTCCGAGGCGTCTTTG
>CAZTAR010000318.1:0-5862 GCA_964611695.1 uncultured Planctomycetaceae bacterium
GCAAGTACGAGTTCGTCGCGGCGGGCCCGACCACCAGCATTCGCGAAGAGCCCTACCAGGCAGACGTCATCAAACACTTCGGGCTTCGCGCCGTCATCGGCAAGGGGGGCATGCGCGACAAGACGCTCGCCGGTTGCCAGGAGCACGGCGCGGTGTACTTGCACGCCATCGGCGGAGCGGCCACGCTCATCGGCGAGAGCTGCAAAGAAGTCGTCGATGTCTTCAAACTGGACTTCGGTGTGCCCGAGGCGTTCTGGAAAATCCGCGTGGTAGACTTCCCCTGCGTGGTGACCATGGACTCCCACGGCAACAGCCTGCACAAGAAAATCCAGGCCGATTCGGAAGCCAACCTGAAGGTCCTCCTCGCCGGGTAAAACCTTCGCGTCGACCTACGGCGCTGGCGCGTCGACTTGTGGCGCCGGCGCGTCGACCTGTGGCACCGGCGTCTCGCCGGTGGAAATGAAAAAACCGGATTCCGTCACCCAACAGCATGACGCCGACGCCACAGCAATCAGAGCCGCGCGCGTCAGCAAGCGGTCAGCATTCGATCGTGCAGGAATTAAGCAAACCGGTTATCCCCGTCGGCCACTGGGGACCGACGCTACCAGCGGTGGTAACGCTTCTTGGGGTTGTTTCGTCACATCAAAACGGTCTGACACGAATCACCCGTCTGCGGGAGTACTTCTTCCCACCCTCGAGGGCAACGTTCACGGTCACTTCGTACCGCCCCGACTTCGCATACGTGTGTTGGGGCGACGGTTCGTACGATTCGCTCCCGTCGCCGAAGAACCACTTCTGCCGCTTGGCCCTGGGAATGGTGTCGAGGTAGAACTGGACGGTCAACGGCGCCGCGGTGTCAACTGCATGACACCGCACACGGAGCCAGGGAAACTTCTTGACGACTTCGCGGAAGAACCGCCAGGGCAGGTTCGGATCGAGTCGGCGGTGGCTGCCGGACACTTCCTTTTCGTCTGGGTGGAGCCCATGGTCCCGCAACCAGGCAAGCATCTCCTTGGACTGATCCCGCAGGAAATCGGCCATGCCGTAGATGACCAGGATCTTCTGCCACCGGTCCAAGCGGCCTTTGGGAATATCCATGAAGCTCGAATCAAACGAGCCCTGCCGGATCGCCAACGCCCTGAAAACGTCCGGGTTTCGCAAGCCGGTGTGAAGGATGGTATACGCGCCGGCCGACCAGCCCGTCATGAAGACCTGCTCCTCCGCAATGTTGTACCGGCGTTTCACGGCGGAGACGATCGCGAGGATCGCCTTCTCGTCACGGTTTTGAAGTTCGATTTGCTTCTCCGCCGGCGGCGGAAAATCACCCTTCGTGCCGAGAAGCCTCGGCGCCACGACAATGATGCCCTTGCTCTCGGCGAACCGGGCCCACTCGCGCATCTGGCGGTCCGCAATATCCCAGGGCCAAGTGCCGTGGCACGCAACCACCAGCGGCCATTGGACGTCCACCGAGTAGGTGCTGGGGACATAGAGGAGGTACGGCAGCTCGGCTTGCGCCTCGGTCATTTCCATGACACGCGCTTGGGATGGCAATGTTTCCAGCGCGGGGCAACCCGTGCAGAAGAGAGCGAAACCGGCCAGACAAACCAGTGCCGCGGCCGAAGGAAGAGCCAAATAGTGCCTGTCCGATCCACGAGCGATGTCGAATATGGAACGCATGGTCTATATATAGCGCGGACCGACTTCCGACGCCAGGGGCGGCTTGCCCACAGGGCTTCTAATTCCTATACTCCTTGAGGCCGTCGCGCGGCAATCATCGTTTTCCGGCGGACCTGCGCGGCCAATAAAGATCGGAGAAAATAGTATGCCAGCCAAGCTCGATGGTCGGTCTGTGCTCGTGGTGGATGACGATCAGGATATTGTAACAACGGTCAAATTGGCCTTTGAAGCGTCAGGCGCGAAAGTGACGACCGCCAGGGACGGGAACAAGGGGGTCGAGACGGCCAAACAAATCAATCCCGATCTGATTATTCTCGATATGATGATGCCGAAACGAAGTGGTTTCCTCGTCGTGGAAACGCTCAAGCCGGAGCGAGACCCCGAGAAGAAGCCATTTGTGATCATGATCACGGCCAATGAAGGCAAACGACATGCCCAATACGCACGATATCTGGGCGTAAACGACTACGTCCACAAGCCCTTTAGTATCGATCTGATTCTAGAGAAGGCCTGCAAACTTCTGGGTGGGGAATATGTCGAACCCGAGCCCAAGGTACCCCACTGAATCGACCCTCAACTCAGCTGATCCTCCCAATGAGATTGAATGGTCGGTATTGGACTTTTGAATTCCGATACCATAAGCCTGCAATGTGCTCCCAACTTGAACGCTAATTCCTTGTTCAAAAAGAAATTAGAACTGTCATAGGATCTATGGAGCGTCGCCCACACCCGTATCGGACGTGGCAGACCAGGCGCCTTCACCGGCATACGAGATCGTCGGCTGCAACCGCTAACCTGGCGTTGCCTTGAAACATCCCGAATCACAATAAAAAATTCAGACAACACTCTTCCCAATTCCTCTGTCACCCTCAGGCGGCGGGAGCAGGGGTGTGTGTTCTGGTGCTGGACTTCTCGCCAAGGCTGTCAACGGCCTGGGCCCGGACAGTTAAAATACTTGTGCTTGCATGTCAGCCCCAAGGCGGCTATCCTGGCGAGATTGATCCGGTCGACTACCGTATGAAAGCCTGGCTCGAGAGCCGGCACTGACCGAGGAGTCGGCGAGGTAAGAACCCCGATCGTACATCAGGAGCAAGACGGACAATGGCGTTGACGGCAGAGGACAAGACCAGTGTGGTAGGAACGTACCGCCTCCATGAGGCGGACACCGGCTCGCCGGAAATTCAGATTGCTCTACTCACATCGAGGATTCAGCAATTGACCGAGCACCTGAAGTCGCACAAGAAGGACCACGCATCTCGACGTGGGCTTCTCAAGATGGTCGGGAACCGGTCGAGTTTGTTGAAGTACCTCCACAGAGTCAATCGCGAGAGATATCAGAAGACCATTGAAAGCCTGGGTCTGCGAAAGTAGTCGTGCATGCGGGTGGGTGTCCGATGGACAAATCGGCGCTTCCCTATCTGCCTGTGCGGCTGCGCTGTTGTCGACCAGGCGAAACCGTGGCGATGATATCGCGTCTAATGGTCTTCACGAGCAGAAGCGGCGTTTCCGAATCGCCGCTTTTCTTTTTTTGGCAGGTTGCTTCCGGATCAACATCCGGCAATGGCATCCGCCTCAGGCCCTGTTTACTCACCCACACCCTCACGATTCATGTTTCCGAATCAGCCGATTCATGGAGCCGTGGCACGGCGCGGCCTGCGGCCGGAGGCTGTGTCGAGCAGGCGAGCGTGTGAGCAGCAGAGGCGATCGAAAGTTAAACCAGCCGCGGGCTGGTCGTCCGAGTCAGGAACCTTAAGCGGTTCTTGAACGGTATTTGAGTTGTGTTTGAATAGTAGTTGAAGAGAAGTTGAAGGGGCGTTGGAAGAGTTGTTGGAACGGACGGTGTTGGAAAAACGAGCAAGACAAAGGTAGGCGTAGGATATGAAGACGTTTAGTGTTGAGACGGAAATCGGCGGCCGGATGTTGAAGATCGAGACCGGCAAATTGGCGAAGCAAGCGGCAGGCGCCGCGTTGGTGACCTATGGCGAGACGGTCGTGCTCTGCACGGTCGTGACGGGCAAGCCAAGAGAGGGTATCGACTTCTTCCCACTACAGGTGGATTATCGCGAGAAGATGTATGCGGCCGGCAAGTTCCCGGGCGGCTTCTTCAAACGCGAGGCCCGGCCCTCGACCAAGGAAATCCTGACAATGCGGTTGACCGATCGACCGATCAGGCCGCTGTTCCCGGAGGGCTACCGGGACGAGGTTCAGATTCAGTGCATGGTGCTGTCGTCGGACATGGAAAACGATGCGGATGTGTTGTCGATGTGCGGCGCTTCGGCGGCCCTCACCGTGAGCCCCGCGCCGTTCCAGGGTCCCACCGCGGCCGTGCGGGTCGGTCGGGTGGACGGCGAACTGGTCGTGAATCCAACGATCGCGCAGCGAGCAACCAGCGATCTCGACTTGATTGTCTCCGGCCATGCCAAAGGCGTGAACATGCTGGAGGCGGCCTCGCTAGAGGTGCCGGAATCCGTCGTGGCGGACGCGATCGCCTTGGGCTTCGAAGACTGCAAGAAGATCGTGGCGATCCTGCAAGAACTTGGCGAGATGGTGAACATCGAGAAGGTCTGGACACCACCGCAACGAGACGAATCTCTCCCAGGCAAGGTCAAGAAGCTTTGCGAAAAGTATGACATGAAGGGAGCGCGGCGGCAGGAAACGAAAGCCGAACGGTACGCTGCCGTTGACGCCGTATACGATAAAATCTATGCGGACTTGATTCCGGAGAATGCGGAGAACCTTCCTTACACGAAGGGCGACGTGTTCGAGGAAATCCACAAGATGGAAGAGCGTGCCTACCATGAGGGCGTGATCAACGAAGGACGCCGCCCCGATGGCCGCGGCCCGGAAGATATCCGGGAGATTGTTTGCGAAGTGGGCGTCTTGCCGAGGACGCACGGTTCGGCACTGTTCTCACGCGGCGAGACCCAGGCATTGGTCGTCACCACGCTGGGCACGTCTCGGGACGAGCAGATGGTGGACGACCTGATCGAGGACTACAGCAAGAAATTCATGCTGCACTACAACTTCCCCCCCTTCTGCACCGGTGAGGTCAAGCGACTCGGTGCCGTCAGCCGACGGGAGATCGGGCACGGCAATCTTGCCGAGCGATCTCTGCAGGCCGTGATTCCGGGTGCGGAGGATTTCCCTTACACCACGCGCGTCGTAAGTGACATCATGGGCTCGAACGGCTCCAGCTCAATGGCTTCGGTCTGCGGCGGCACCTTGGCACTGATGGATGCCGGCGTGCCGATCCGACATCCCGTCGCGGGAATCAGCATCGGCATGGTCCACGACGACAAGAAACACGTCCTCCTCACCGACATCCTCGGGGAAGAGGATCACTTCGGCGATATGGACTTCAAAGTGTCCGGCACGCAAGTCGGCATCACCGCGATCCAACTCGATCTCAAGGCCGAGACGATCACACAGGAACAAATCGTCGAAACGCTTGCCCGCGCCAAGACCGCCCGGATGCATATCCTCAAAGAGATGCTGTCATGCCTGAAGGGGCCGCGCCCCGAGATCAGCCAGCACGCCCCGAGGTTGCTCTCCCTCAAGGTCAACCCCGACAAGATCGGCAAGATCATCGGCCCGGGCGGCAAGGGCATCAAGGCCCTCGAGGCGAACACCGGCGCCAAGATCGAAATCGAGGATGACGGGACGGTATACGTCTCCAGTCTCAATGCCGCGGCCGCCCAAGCAGCTTATGAGGCCGTCGAGCAAATCTCCGAAGGCGTCAAATTGGGCAAGATCTACACCGGTCGCGTGACCTCTGTCAAGGATTTCGGCGCATTCATCGAGGTCGCGCCTGGCCAGGACGGGCTCTGCCACATCAGCGAGTTGTCCGACGGATACGTGAAGCAGGTCAGCGATGTCTGTCGAATCGGCGACATGCTGCGTGTCAAGGTCATTTTGATCGACGACACCGGCCGCGTGAAACTGTCGCGAAAGCAGGTAATGATCGAAGAAGGTGAAAGCAAGAACGAGCCGGTCAAAACGGAATCGTAATGCGCCATCTTTCGTGAATAGTGAGTAGCGTCGTTCCCCCCGTGGCCGACCCAGAAATCAGAGCCGCGACCGTCAGGGAGTCGGTCGGTGTTCAACTCCGTGGGCGATTTCGGCAAGCACTAACCGCTTGCTGACGCGCGCGGCTCTTCTATGAAAGCCCGTTGCGTGTCAAGCGTG
>CAZTAR010000319.1:0-5852 GCA_964611695.1 uncultured Planctomycetaceae bacterium
ATGCCGAACTCGAACCGCCTTTCATCCGACAACATGCCAGGTCGACGGATAGACCACGGCTCGACTGTTTGACACGGTCGTTGCCACAGACGAACAAGGGAGTGTTCGGCATGAAGTCTTCCCGCCGCAATCGCGAAGTCGATTCGCTTTGGCAAGAGTATCTTACTGGACGCGAGATTCAGCTTCGCAACAAGCTGATCGAGCATTATCGTCCGCTCGTTCATATGCAAGCCGCGCGATTGGCTCAGAAGCTGCCCGCGCAAATCAGCTATGACGAGATCTGTTCGGCCGGTTATGACGGACTGCTTGAAGCTGTCCAGGCATACGATCCCTGTCACAAGGCAAAATTCGAGACTTTCTGCCAGCAGCGCATTCACGGTGCTGTGATGGATTGGCTCCGTGCGTTGGACGGCCAATCTCGAACCGTGCGCAGCTTTGAGAAACAGCGGCTCCTCAAAAAGGAACTGCTCGACTCCGACCTGGGCCGCCCCCCTTCCGACACGGAAATCGCGGAGAAAATGGGCATCAGTCGAGAGCGGTTTTCGGAATTATCGCGGTTGTCGCGTCTCGGACACGAGGTTCACTTGTCGGCGGTTCAAAATGACGATGATGGTCAGCCACGGGGCTCGCCAGGTGGCTGGGACATCAGCGACGCCCACGCCGTCGATCCGTCGCAACGCGTTTCACGACAGATGCTTACGGATTATATTGCCCGTGGTCTGAATCGTGAAGAGCGGCTGGTGCTCATCCTCTACTACACCGAAGGACTCACGATGGCGGAGATCGGACTTGTGCTTGATCTCTCCGAGTCACGGGTGAGCCAGATCCACAAGGACGTGATCGCGCGACTGCGACGGCGTTTCAAGGATGAAGCCGCGGAAATGGTCGCCTGATTCTCGCCCAGCGGGTCGAACCTCAAGACATCCGGGCCTTGGCCCGGGTGTATCAGCGAAAACGAGAGAACGCATGAACGCCTCCACCCCCCGGCCAAGGCCGGGGGCTTTGGTTTGTGTTGCGCACACACTTTCTCTTATTGCGTCTCCAGACTTATCATCCTCGCACACATGGAACCAAGCCCGACAATCCTGCGCGGCGGGATGACAGCCCGCACATACCTCGTCGGCTTACTCGTTACGTACGCGCTGCTGAGCGGCACGCTCATCTCTTCCATGCATCGGCTGGGACACAACAGCGGCGACTTCAATCAGTTTGTCGAGGACGGCGCGCTCGCGAAACAGACCGGCCAACTTGGCGAGGCGTTGCCGTTGGAATACCCGCCGACCAGCCGCCCGCTCTTCATGTTGATGGCGACGCGCCCGCACAAGCTGACACTCGCATGTTGGTGGCTTCTCCATGCTTGGATGTATTGGCAAAGCGCCGTCTGGCTCGGCGGCCGGTTCGGCGTCATGGGAAGTCGACGGCAATTGGCGGCGGCAGGAAGTGTCATCGCTCTGGCACTCACCGGCATCGCTTCGGACTTGTCAGTCGGCCAGCTCACGGGACTTATCGTCTTCGGCATTGTGGGGGCTTTCGAGTTCGACCGTCGCGGGCGGCCGATCCTCGCAGGCGGTTTGCTGGCAATGACGCTGCTGGTCAAGCCTCTCCCGGTAGTGCTGCTGCTCTACTTCCTACTCCGCCGGCGATGGGCGACGGTAGGCGCGTGCATCGCGTCGTACGCCTTGCTCGGGCCGATTCTGCTCACGATCCTTTTTGGGTGGGATGCGCAATTCGAGGGGTGGCGGTGGTTCTTCTCATCAACAGCACAGGCTCGCTCCCCGTTGCATGTGTTTGACCGTTGGGCGGACATGCCTGGCCAAATCCTGACCTACCGCGAATCCGGTCTGGCATCATCGCTCCTCCGCCTCTTCTCGAACGTCCTCTACGACAAACACGGCGGAAGCGTGCAAGTCGCCACCCTCGGCCCCCGCATATTGCTCGGCCTCTGGTTCTTTCTGATTGCATCGCCGCTGTGCTGGGCGACGTGGCTGGCGATTCGACACCCTGATAGCGGCGTACGACCAACGCCGATGACTTCTGCGGCTCGCGAAGATAACTGTGGCACCGGCGTCTCGCCGGTGGAATCGCAGGCGGGACACCTGTGCCACAATTCGGGAGCGGCCGAAGGCCGCGCTACGCAATTCCACATCTTCGCCGCCATGGTGGGTGTGATGCTGCTGGCGAACCCGAAGTTTATCTCGTATTGGCTCGCCGCCGGCATGGTGCTCGCAGCCCCTCTGGCCGCCAGATGCTTCACCGCTCGGCAGGCGGGCCGCCTTAACACAGTCGCCCTCGCGGCGCTGGCGGCATGGGTGGTGTTCGGCATGACGCTGGGCATGATGCCACCACTCCGCGCCGCCGGTTCCATCCCGCTTGGAATCCTCGCGATGACCGTGGTAAACCTCATCCTTGCCAGCACGCATCCGAGCCCGTTGGATGCCACTGGCAGCTTGTCTGCCAGTGCGATGCCACACGCCAAGCCACCCATCACACTGGCGGGCAAGCCGCCAGTGGCACCAGGCGCAAGCGGGACGGATAGGCATGGCTTCACCACCTTGAACATGCTTACCCGCGACTTTGTCGCGTGAAAGCATGGCACCCAATGCACTCCGAGCTCCATTTCTCGGTATGCTGTATGTTGGATTCGCGGCGGCTGATGCAACTGCAAAGAGAGAGATAGCTTCCCATGGTGAGATTCGAACCTGATCCAGGCCCGACCCCGGACGCCGACCTCATCGACGTGATGCGTCGAGGGAATGTCGAGGCGTTCGAGGAGCTCTACGCGCGCCATCGCGACTGGGTGTTTCGACTCGCCTTTCGCTTCACGGGCAATCGTGAGGATGCATTGGACGTTTTGCAGGAGACGTTCGCATACCTGCTGAAGCAAATACCGCGTCTGCAACTCTACGCGAAGCTCACGACCTACCTCTATCCGGTTGTCAAGAACCTGGCGATGACCTTCCATCGTAAAAAGGGGCGGACCCTCTCCGGCGAAGCCGTTCCCGAACAGGCGGCCCCGGCGGCAACGCCCGACCGAGACCAGTCCCGGCAAGAGTTGATGATGGTATTGGCCAAGCTGCCGGCGGACCATCGCGAGGTCCTCCTCATGCGGTTTGTGGACGACATGCAGTTAGACGAAATCGCCGACGCGTTGGCGATCCCGACCGGCACCGTCAAGTCTCGGCTGCATAATGCGTTGGCAAAGCTCCGCCGCGACCCCCGCCTGCGGCGCTACTTCGAGCGATAACGATACCTGCGTCAAGCCCACGGATCGCAATCCGTGGGCTATTGAGCGTGTCATTGGCCGCCACTCACCCGGCAAAAAAACTTCAATCGACGTGAACCTTTTGCCCGCGTTGCGCGCTACACATCATAGAGACTCAGAGAGGTCCAAGTATGAGCAAGGGAAATCGACAATCCGGGAAACAAGGGAACCTCGACCTTCCAAGCGCACTTGTGGAGGAGCTTCGACAACTCCACGAGCCGGGGTCACAGGTGCCAGGTGAGGTGGACGCGGCCATCCAGGAAATGGCCTGGCGGCGGATCGAGGTGATGAACCGACAACGTCTGATTCGACGGTGGGGACAATTGGGCGTCGCGGCCGCCGGAATCGCTCTATTCTTTTGGATCGGTCGGGTCATCGAAGGGCCGACGATCCGGCCGACTGCCATCGGCTCGCCGGTGCTGGCCCACGACATCGATCAGAGCGGGCGGGTGGATATTCTGGACGCGATGGCGTTGGCGCAACACATCGAGCGGAGTGGCACACTGGAACGACGGTGGGATTTGACGCGTGACGGGACCGTGGACCGGGCAGATGTGGATGCCGTCGCCATGGCGGCGGTGCGGCTGGTGCAAGGGGCATCGTGATGAAGACGCACTACACAATCATGCTGCTAAGTTTCGGCGTTGTGGCAATCGCCGGCGTGATGGTCCACGCCCAAGAGCGACGAACTGTGGGAAATGCGGGGCAGCCAGTCGTTCGTTTCGCAGCGGTGGATGTATATTTCGATTCCGGCGAGTCGGCGCTTGCGGCATATCAGTTTGAGCTGTCAGCATCGGAGGGCGATTTCAGAATCGTCGGCGTCGAGGGCGGCGAGCACGCGGCCTTTGCGGAGCCGCCGTACTACGACCCGCAGGCGCTGAGCCAGGATCGCATCATCATTGCCGCGTTCAACACCGGCGACGATCTACCGACCGGCAAGACGCGCGTCGCCCGAGTTCACGTGGAGATTATCGGGAACATAGCGCTGGCGTTTGACATCAAAGTGATTGTGGCAGTATCGGCGGACGGGGAGTCGATTCCAGTCGAGGCGACGCACGAGATTGCGCTGGCAGACGAGCTGCCGGTGGCACCCAGGCGGCGATAGTGTAGCCCGACGGTGGGACCCGCTTCTTCGAGAATTTCACCAGAAAAAGTGAAACTTGTCGGTATTTGTTTGTCGGGCGACGTGTTGCGACGCCGCAGAAGTCCCTCTTTTCCACCACGGGTCAACAAGTTGACCCATGCCACCCGTCGCCGTGCCGGTCCCCGTGCCGGAAGGCGTGAAGTACGAGACGACGGTGACGGAGTAAGCCTGCATTCTCATGCTCACCCATCAGGAGGAGCCTGCCACCCGGCCATCTTTACAATACGAACGACATCTGCTACATATGTTATTGTAAAGGAGGTCTCCCAGATGAACACACCTGTCGATGCCGTCCCCGTATCCTGCCCCCTGTGCGGAAAACAACCCAAAGGCAAAAAGCCGTGGAGGAAGCTCTATTCCGGCAGGACATGCAAGAAGTGTTACTACGCTTTTCTGAACCGCCGACAGGCTGCGTACCTGGTTGATTCGCTGTTCTTCTATGTCAGTATCGTCTTCTGCCTGGACTACTACTTTGATCTGGCCATGACAGTCAGTCCGCTGGCGACGGCGCTGGGTGGGAGTCTGGTGGCGATCGCGTATCAGATCGTGTTGGAAGCTGTCTTCTATTGCAAGGATGGGTTCAGCGGCCGTTCGCCCGGCAAGTGGCTGATGGGTGTTTCGGTCGTGGACCAGGCCACGCGGCAATCCATCGGCCTCTGGCAGTCATTCAAACGGAACCTTCCCTTACTCATTCCGCTTGGCGCGCTCATCATCGTCTTCCAGATGGGCAAGGGCCGCCGAATGGGCGACCGCTGGGCCAAGACGCGCGTGATCTGGACCAAGTATGCTCACAAGTTTCCGTTCGAGGATCGGGAGAATGTCTGCATCCAATGCGGCTATAACCTGCACGGGAACACCTCCGGCATATGCCCGGAATGCGGAATCACCCTTCAGCCACCAGCGGCGCCGGTGGCTTCACCGGTGGTGGCGTAGGGAGGGGTCAAGGGTTTAAGGGGTCGAGGGATCAAGGGACGGGGGGACCGAGGGTTTGGAAGATCAGAGCCGCGCCCGTCAGGAAGCGGTCATCTCCCGCCGAGAGGGCCCTCTGATTACAGGGTCAACTCGGTAGGAAGCAATCTCATGCTCACCCTCCGGGATGAGCATGGGACCCGGCGGATACGAGGGTCGGGGAGATCGGCTTATCAAATCCGCCCCGAAGGGGCGAAGGCAAGTAGCCACGGGTGGAGCGAAGCGGAACCCGTGGAGACCCGTCGCCTTGACCCATCCCGCCCCGGTTGGGGCGGTTGGGCGTGTTGGCGTAATCTTAAGAATGTTCGCATCGCATCCGCCCCGCCGGGGCGGCATGTGTGTGGCCGACCGTCTTCCACGGGCTGCGCCCATGGCTACTCGCGCCGGCCCCTCCGGGGCCCTCTGTTTGCGGCATCGACTCGGTTAGCCCGCCTTTCTCACCAGTGGGAGTCTTCGGGTTTTCCGAGGCGTCTTTGC
>CAZTAR010000320.1:0-5835 GCA_964611695.1 uncultured Planctomycetaceae bacterium
CGCCATGCAAGCCGACAAACAAAGAACTTACGGACTTCCGCAGGGACGACTAATTCGTCGCAACTTCAAACGGCGAGAACTTGTCGAAGTTCTTCGCCGTTTCCCAACGGTCGCTCTTGGTTGGGGAGTTGGTAAACTTTCGATGTGTGGAAAGAAGGTCGATCGGATCGAACAGGCCGCAGTCGATGTCCGGATGCTGGACGAATCGGATTCCGACGCGTTTCACGCCTTGCTCCTGCCTGCCTGAGTTGACGACGATCCCTGTTTCTCGCCGCCGGCCGGATTCCGCCCCACCGTCATTGTTCGGCGTTTCGAATTCGAGATCGATGTATTCGCCGAGGGCCGGCGCGTTGTAGGCCGTCATCTGCACGCCCGCCCCGCCGAAGGACAAATCGATCAGGTGTGCCGGCGTGGGCTGCGACTCGCTCTCGCAGTGCATCGTGATGGGCACAAATGTCTGTGTTCTTGGGTCTCGCCGTCGTTCATCAAACAAGTTCGAATCCATGGCCTAGCCTCTCGCATACGTGCGACGGTGATCGGTCGGTCGGTCTGTCTTGACGCCCCGAGTCAAGGCTTCCGCGTTGGTACATCGGGAGGCTTCGGTTGGGTGTTTACCTAATTATCTGACGGAACCACAATCTGATGGCGGATTGGCCGCCTACAAGGTCGCTTTTGAGAACGCCTTGCAGAGGCGGCGCGATTGTGGGTTAATGAACGACACCGACCATCGCATGACGGCAAGACAACAATAAGGTTCACGTTTCTGTGGCGCCGGCGACCGTGTGGCACCGCAGCTCGTGTGGCACCGGCGTCTCGCCGGTGAGACAGGAGAGAATCTGTCTTCCCACCCACACCGGCGAGACGCCGGTGCCACAGGAAGACTTTTTTGGCGTCTGCCGTCTGAATATGCCAGTCGTTGTGACGTGATCCCGGAGAAGCCCTTTGACGACCGACTCGCAAATCGCCAGAACAGACGACATCAAGCCCATTGCACGCCGGCGTATCCTCCGGCTCCGTTGGATCGTCCTGATGATAGTCCTCCTTTCTGTCTTGTGGATGTCACGGTTCGCGTACTTGCGACTCACGCTTGTTCCCACGCCGAGGCCGGAGTATTGGGAAGCCAAGATCGCAGCCCTCGACCCACCGGGAGAAGGAACGCTTGCGCCCAGCGAGGTCATGTACCTCCTGTTATATTCGTCGCCGTGGAAAGGGAATGCGGCAGTCGATGCAAGTCGCACTGCGAAGGACGAGGACTTCCTCACGGGCCCGTGGGATGCCGATCGGCCTGCGATGATCGCCGCCGAATCAGTTTTCACCTCTGATTCGTATCACGACAAACACATTACGCTTCGGGAAGCCCTGGAAATAGGGTGGACCGACCACCATGCCCTCACGACCGCCAAACCTTCGTGGGGGTGGTTCAGAGCGCATCGCACGTGGGCTTATTGGCTCACCGGACATTCTCGATGGGCTCGTGAACAAGGGCATCCAATCGAAGAAACCGTCCACGATTGGATCATGGCCATGAAACTTCAACGACAGACAACAAGGACGCGGCAAATCGCAGCGACAAACTGGAGCCTGGCATTGAGTCGTTTTCTTGCGCACGAGATGGTCTACACCTCCCGTGAGCCGCATTCTAGAATCGACACCCTCGCGTTCGCGAAAAAAGTCAACGATATTCTCGGCCCGGTCGAGACGCTTGGTCAAACTTATGAGGGTGAGCGATTGCGCCTCCATTCGTTTCTGGAGCAAATGTATGTGCGCGATGACGGCAACTGGCTCGCGGTCAGCCACACATGCATGGCCGGTCCATATCCATCTGGGACTCCATCGCCTCGCCTATGGAATCTAGCCTCACCGCTTTATTACGATCTTGCCACTGCACGCCGCTGTGTTGACGACTATTTCACGGCACTCGACACGGTAGACTGCATCGCTGCATACCGGGAGCTGACACAAACGACAGGGAAGCCTTGGAGTGAACTTCGACCCAATGCGCTCGGGGGCTTTCGGAGTTACCGCTCCCTCCATTCTGAACAATACATCTTTACTATCGGATTCGTGACGCGGACAGAAACTGAAGCCGCACTCGCGATGCTCGCTTTGGCTGAGTTCCATCGTGAGCATGGGCACTATCCCGACCAACTCGGCGAGCTTGTCCCAAACTTCCTGCCGCAGGTGCCTGTGGACTACGGGGATCGCAAGCCGTTGCGTTATCGACGGATCGAGGACGATTACCTGCTCTATAGCGTTTTCGAGGACGGGGTCGACAACGGCGGAGAAGGTAAGTTCTTCCAGAATCAATGGCGGCCAGAACATGGCGGACCTGATGCGGTCTTCAGCAGGATGCGGAGGCCGGGATTGCGAAAATGACCGAATTAACCGGCAACACACCATCTCCTCCGCCCCATGCCGATTCAGAGGCAACGCATGTTGCCGCGCTGTTGCCGGCCACCGCGCTCGCGCCGGAGGTGCCCCACCGTGTCAACTTCTTCAAGGCGATGGCGCTGCACTGGTTGATGCCCAAGCGCTACGGCCCGCACTTGGTCGCCGGGACACTTCGGCGTGCCTTCGCCGCCCACTTCCTCGCCGTGTTGTTCGCCGGTGTTCCGATGATTCTGGCTGTGCTCTGGGAAGGGAACGCGGACAGGCTGCACCTTGAGGAACCATACCCGCTGCCGACGTACCTCCATGAGCTTCGCCTCGTTATTGCCGGGACGGTGCTCGAACTGGCTGCGACTCGCGCATCGCCTCAAATGAATTGGCTCGTTCCTCTTATGTTCATCGGTGGTCTGCCGCTCCTCGAGGTGGCTTTTCCTGTTCTCGCGACCTTCGCAATGCCCTTTGCCGCCGGTGGCGATCGAGCGTCCTCAGTCTGGAAGCGGAGCCTCAAGAACGTGTACTGGTGCACGACGATTATCATCCCGCTGTCGATTGCGTACTTCGTGCTCATCCTCTGTGGCATGAGGCCGTCACAGCTAAGCCTCAGTAACGATCTCGACCTCATTTTCATTCTCCTCATTTACGCCGGCATCATCATCTTCGCTACCCTTTTTCTGCGAGCGATATTCGTCGGAACGCATCGCTACGTCGGCCCGCCGGACGGTCCTGCTTTCTCTCCGCGCGAACCCCACTGCGACGGATGCGGTTACCTCATCATCGGGTTGCAGATCAAGTCGCGTTGCCCCGAGTGCGGGCTGGCTGTCGCCGACTCGCTGCCTGGCGGAAGACGAAGTGACACGCCTTGGCAAAGACACCAATTCAAACCCAGGGGATTCCTCGAATTGGTGCGCATGCAATGGCAGGTGCTTCGGGGTATTCAAGTCTTCCGCCGTATTCCGGTTCACAGGGACATCCGCGCCGCACGGCACTTCTGGTGGGCGACATGGGTGCTGATCACGTTTGTCTTGCTGGCGATCCTACGCACGGGTTTTGGATTTCTACCAGATACCGGCTATCTTGGTGCTTCGATGGGGCCTGTTGCCATCTTGGCCTGCACGCTTCCGATGCTGCTCCAATTCGCCGTCATGTTTGCTGGCTGTCTCTGGTCACAGTGGCGCTACGGCGTTCGGGATTACCGGGTTTCCGCCGTCGTCTGCTACTACGCCTCCCCGCTGATGTGGCCTTGCATGATGGTTGTGCTCGTGCTCCTCGTCCTCGTTTGCGGTTCTTTCCTCTCGCCTCTCGAATCGATCAAGATCGGTAAGGTTGCCCGTGTCATGGTGGACGCGGAGCATCTGGTGCTCCTCGGGATAATCCTCCTGGCCCTTGTTGCAGTGGGCTTCTGGTGGCGACGTCTTCTGCTGGCCCTCCAGGCCGTCCGGTTCGCAAACGTGTAGTGGCCGGGCGGCATGGGTAAGCTCCAGCTGTTCTCACGGGTAACGATTGGGACCGAGGTCGGCCTTGAAATCCCGGCCTACTCCGCTTCCAATAGCTCTT
The DNA here is from genome assembly GCA_964611695.1 of uncultured Planctomycetaceae bacterium. GTDB lineage: Bacteria > Planctomycetota > Phycisphaerae > UBA1845 > UTPLA1 > CAZTAR01. The sequence goes on from CAZTAR010000320.1 coordinate 3,943, forward strand.
TTCGTCCGCTTTCCACGGGAGATATCATGCGCTGGACCGATTATCTGATTCCGACCACCAAGGAGTTGCCGAAGGACGCCGCCGTTCCTTCGCACCAACTCATGATCCGTGCCGGGCTCATTCGGCAACTGGCCGCCGGAATCTATTCATATTTGCCGCTGGGATACAGGTCGCTTCGGAAAGTCGAGGCCATCGTGCGAGAGGAGATGGAGCGGGCGGGCGCTGTCGAATTGCACATGCCTGTCCTTCAGCCAGTCGATTTGTGGGAGCAGACCGGGCGCGTTGTGGCCATGGGCGACACGCTCTTGCGACTCAGCGGCCCTGAGGGGGACTGGCGATCGCAGACGGTCCTCGGCCCGACACACGAAGAACCTGTCACGGAAATCGCGCGGGCCTATCTTCGCAGCTACAAGCAACTCCCGATCACGCTGTACCAGATTCAGGTGAAGTTCCGCGGCGAAGCGAGGCCGAAGTCCGGCGTCTTGCGGACGCGCGAGTTCCTCATGAAGGACGCCTACAGCTTCCACGACAGCCTCCCGAGTCTCGATGAGCAATACGAGATCATGTACGGCGCGTACTGCCGCATCTTCTCGCGATGTGGTCTGCCATATGTCGCCGTGGAGGCCGACAGTGGCGCGATTGGTGGCAGCGCGTCGCACGAGTTCATGACGCTCACTGACGCCGGCGAGGACTTCGTCGCGCTGAGTGATAATGGCGACTACGCCGCGAATACCGAACGCGCCGAAGCCGCCCCGCATCCCCAAGATGACGCCGAGATGCAGCCCATGGCGGAAGTGGAGACGCCCGATCAGCGGACCATCGACGAAGTCACGGCCTTCCTTGGAACAACACCCGCCCAGATGATCAAGACGCTCATCTATTCCGTGGTCAAGCCCGAGGCGGACGATGCCGCCAAAGGCAAGGCCGACACCGATCAAGACGATCCCCCAGTCGTCGTCCTCGTCCGTGGCGATCACGAGGTGAATGAGCTCAAACTTGATCACGTCGCCGGAGGGTCGCTTGAACTGGCCGATGACGAGACCATCCGCAAACTCACCGGCGCGGAAGTCGGCTTCGCCGGACCGCAGGCGCTGGATCGATCAGGCGTGCCCTATCGGCTGATCGTGGACCAGGCCGTCGCCGTCATGCGAAATGGCGCGACCGGCGCGTGCAAGACAGGTTATCACGTCACCGGCGTCAACCCGGGCCGCGACTTCCCGCTGGAAGGCGATAACGTCGAAGTGGCCGATGTTCGCCTCGTTGTCGAAGGTGATCGATCTCCCAAAGGCAGCGGCTCCCCACTGCATCTTCGCAAGGCGATCGAGATCGGCCACGTGTTCAAGCTTGGCACAAAGTACAGCGATTCCATGAAGGCTGAGTACCTCGACAAGAACGGCAAAGCCAAGCCCCTCATCATGGGGTGCTACGGCATCGGCCTGAACCGGATCATGGCTGCCGCGGTCGAATCCTCACATGACGATGACGGGATCATCTGGCCCATGAGCATCGCCCCGTTCCAGGTGCTGATTCTCGCGCTAGATCCCCGAAAGAGCGACGTCATGGAGACGGCCGGCAAGATTCATGACGAGCTTGTCGCGGCAGGTATTGACGTACTCTTCGACGATCGCGACGAACGCGCGGGTTTCAAGTTCAAAGATGCCGATCTGATCGGCATCCCTGTGCGGATCACGGTCGGTCGAAAGGCCCTCGCTGAAGGTGTAGTGGAGCTCAAGGATCGCTCAGACGCGGAAGTTGAACGGCTTTCCCCCGATCAGGCTTCTCAACGCGCCGTAGAGATCGTCCGTTCCGCTTTGGAAAAGTTGGGAAAGCCTGCCGTTTAGAGCATTTTAGGCATGAGATGGCATCTTCCGCGGCGGAGATCAGATGGGGATG
>CAZTAR010000321.1:0-5826 GCA_964611695.1 uncultured Planctomycetaceae bacterium
CCGACACGGGGGTCGGACGCTACACGATTGCTTTGTTTGCTCTAATCAATGCGTTCTACACGATAGGCATCGGCGTTGCACAACCTCAACGCCAGAACCAGTCGCCGGATCAGCATTGTTGCGTCAGATAGACCTGAATCCCGCCACCGGTATGACTATCGGACGATTGCCTGCGTCGTTGGCTAGCCGCGCGTTTACATTAGGCAACAGGCCCGCACAACCGGAATGACGCCGCTGAACGGTTCGTGTGATGCCAGGCGTCGTAACCCCCCTTTTTATAAGAGATTTTCACCCGCGAAAACATGTGGTCCAGGTTTGCGTCCGCGGGCACACCGCGTGCGAATCAGGCCATGCAATCGGAGGAAGGGTGAAGCGGGGTCCTCAAGTTTGGAGGGGAGAACCATGGACGAGCAGGCTTTTCAGAACAAACTGGCCGAGTTGATGAAGGCAATTGGAGAAGCGCCCGCGGAGGATCAGGCGAAACTCCAGGCGCTCGCTTCGCAAACAAAAGAACGTCACGAGAAGCTCAAGCAAACCGTGGCCAGTCTTCAAGATTCGATTGATTACCTGCGACTCTCCATCAAGTATTTGATGTTTGATCTGGAGGCGACCCGCCGGGAGAACGGGCAGCTCCGCAAGATGCTCGAAGACCGGTCCGGCGAGTAAGACTGCCGAACATGTTGGCACATAGCCGGCCGGCAGCCCCAATGTATTGGGGTGTCGCCAGAACACCAAGTTTCATTTTGTTCGTCAACAAAACTGCATACCTTCGCGCACATCTAAAAAAGCAGGTGCCCCAAACTGTCCAGCCCATGGCTCAAGGCCTCACGAACTACCTCAGAATGTGCCAAGAGTGTGCCATGCCCAATGTTGCGCTGCCGTCTCTGTGGTGAAAACACAGGTGAGACGCTTGTGCCACAATCCTGGGATAGTTTCTAAGGACCGAGAAATGGGGCCCTGAACTGTCATTATCACATTCTTCCACAACGGATGGTCGTTTCGTTCTCCGTCCGAACGCGCCACAGGTTCCTTTTAACCCGACCTTCAAGCCGGATTATGGGGTTGAGGCAGGAGGTGATCGTTGTGTTTCAGGGTCAACCCGGCTAATATAGTATACGGTTTTGGACATCCCGCAGAGAATGCCGTGGGTGTGCGAATACATCCAGCCAGGCCTTTTGGTCCCAGCCGGCGCGGGTGGCCATCCGACACGACTGGTTAACTGATGATTACACGGGGGGGCGCGGTGAAGATTCAGCCTCGATATCGCGATTCGGGAATAGCTCTCTCGGCCGGCCGGCGAATCACGGGGCTCCACCGACTGCGGGGTCGCGATGCGATGAGCATGAGCAGCAATCACCCAATCGTGCATGATGGCGACTTACGAAAAACAAACTCGACCAGCCTCCTATCCAAGTGAGATGACACTATGAACACAACCTCTTCCCCAGCTATCCGGACACCCGCGGGAACAAGGCCCTCTTCTCGCGTCTGTCTTTCAACGTGTATTACTTGTGAGCGGCATCGCGCGGCCTTTCGATTGAGGAAAGGTGCGTATGCCGGCATCTTGATGGGGATTGTTTTTCTGGGCGCGCTGTTAGCGCCAAACATTGCCTTCGGCATTCCCGCTTCTCCGTGGCCTGTTGAACTTACTCAACCCGATGGAACTCAGATCACACTTCACATTCGCGGTGACGAGTTTTTCCATTGGTACGAAGATTTGGAGGGCTACACGGTTGTCCTCGATGAGGACGCGTACGTCTATGCTTCGCTCGACCTTGACGGCAGACTCTCGCCCACCAAACACCTCGTGGGAACGGTCGACCCGGCAACCGTTGGTCTTGCTCCGAAGATTCACCCATCAGCGGATGTCATCAACCAATTGCGTTCGGAGAGCTTCGCGACGCCGTCTCAACGCGGCGGGACGATTGAGCGTGTCCCCCCCTCCGGCACCATTAAGAACCTGGTCGTGCTGTGTAAGTTCAGCGATCACGCCTTCGGGACCCACACTCGGCCCGAATCGGACTATGATGTTTTATTCAATGCTGTCGGTGGCGACGCGAGCCTGGCTCCGACAGGGAGCGTGCGTGATTGTTATGCGGAGAACTCATACGGGACCATGACGCTGGTGAGCACCGTCGTTGCCTGGGTCACGTTGCCGCATACGGAAGCTTACTATGCCGATGGCAGCAGCGGGAGCGGGAGCTATCCGACCAATCCCCAAGGCATGGTCGAAGACGCTTTGAACCTGGTCGACTCGTTGGTGGACTTTGGCGAGTTCGATACCGACAACGACGGCTATATCGATGCCATCGACTTTGTTCACTCCGGATACGGCGCAGAGACCGGCGGCGGTGGTGGCAACTGGATATGGTCACATCGCTGGTCCCTGTGGGCGCTTCCGGGTGGACAGTGGACCAGTGGCGATCTGAACGGCGCCGGACAACCCGTGAAGGTGTACGACTACCATACCGAGCCAGCCCTTTGGGGAACCTTTGGGACGCAAATCCTTCGAATCGGGGTCGTTTCGCACGAGTCGGGCCACTTCTTCGGGTTGCCCGACCTGTACGACATCGATGGCAGCAGTGAAGGCATCGGTTCCTACGGCATGATGGCCAATTCATGGGGGTTTGATTTCAGTCAATACCATCCGCCGCATTTTTGCGCTTGGAGCAAGATCTTCCTCGGCTGGGTGACGCCGACGGTCTTGACCACGCCCGGCGTGTACACCGCGGCCCAGGTTGAATTCGCTCCAACCGTTTATCGGATTGATCACGGGTACCCTTCCGGCGAATACCTGCTGATCGAAAACCGGCAGCCGGTCGGCTTGGAAAGCGCCATGCCCCAGGGTGGGCTGGCGATCTGGCATATCGACGAGGCCAAAGCGGGGACGGTGAATACGGAAGAAGGCTATCCCTTGTCCGCCGGTTGGCCGGGCAACAACCGCCATTACATGGTTGCCCTGCTCCAGGCCGATGGAGCATATGACCTTGAGAGGAATCAGAACCGTGGAGACGGCGGGGATGTCTATCACGCGGGGGGCGTATGGAAGATCAGCGGACACACCGTGCCAAGTTTGGACACCTACCAAGACGGCATCGTCGTCAGTTCGGAAAATATCGTTTCAGAAATCAGTGCTTCCAGCAGCACGATGACGTTCAAATGGGGATTCGATTGCAACGATAACGGCATCGACGACGGAATCGATACTGATTTCGGCGGCGGGAGCCTGGACTGCAACGGGAACAGCGTGCCTGACGAGTGCGAACCCGACTGTAACGGGAACGGCGTGGCGGATGAGTGCGACATTACGTCCGGCGCTTATGAAGACTGCAACGGCAATCTTGTTCCTGATCCGTGTGAGACTACCGGCGGCGGCATCTTGCTGGACGAGGATTTCGAAGGTGGACTCCAACCATCCTGGCAGGCGAGCGGCATTTTCAAGATCACGACGCTTTGCGGCGCTTCTACGCCAAGCAGTGGAACCCACTGGGCCTATGCCGGCAGTACGGCCACGTGCACCTATGGGGATGACAAATTCGGGAGGCTCTCGGCGCCGGCCGTGACGCTCGCTTACGGGCTGAACGAGTTGCAATTCTGCTCTCGCCTCAACTCCGAACAGGGCTGGGACTTCGCCTCTATTCTGGTGGATGGGGAGCCGGTCTGGTCGGAAAGCGGCGGTTACGGCGGTTGGGAAGATCGGGTCGTGGACCTGAGTGCGTTCGGTGGACAAACAGTCTCCATCACCTTCGAGTTCGAGAGCGACACTTACATCAGCGGCACATTGGGGTGGCAGGTTGATAACATTCGTCTGCTGTCCGGCGACCTCGATTGCAACACGAACGGCGTGATGGATGAGTGCGAAGTGCTCGACGGCACGAGTTTCGATTGCAACGGCAACCACATTCTCGACGAGTGTGAAGACCTGCCGCAGACGGATTGCAATGAAAACGGCGTGCAGGACATCTGCGATGTGGCTTTCGGAACCAGCCTTGACTGCAATGGCAATGATGTGCCGGACGAGTGTGACCTCAGCTCCGGGAATAGCGAGGACTGCAACAGCAATGGCCTTCCTGACGACTGCGAAATCACGAGGTCTTTGATTCAAGAGCCGAATCAAGTTGATGGCGCCTTCACCGACGGAGACTGTGATTTTTGTGGGTGGACACCACCGGAACAGAGTGTCGCGGAGAATTTCGTTCTTTCTTCCGTTCAAACGTTGACGGGAGCCGTAATATGGGGAGGCTATGCTCCGGATAATTTCATCCCTATTGGAGATTCCTTTACCGTTATCTTGCATCAAGACAACGGGGGCTTGCCGGGACAGGTGATCTACAGCGAAGATTCCGTTCAAGTTGTTCGAACCGCAACGGGCAGGGAACTCTTCGATTTTGGTATTGATGAATACCGTTACGTATTGCAGTTCAATCAGCCGATCACGCTTCCCGCGGGTTCATACTACATCGAGGTATTTAACTTTTCCGGGCTTTCCCTAGAGACTTTCTTCTGGGAGACAGGGTCATTCGACACGGAACGCGGCGCCCCGGGTGTTGCCATCTCCAACACGACTCCTGGTGTTGCCTGGGCCTTTGACGATAGCTTCGAGGTGGCAATCCGCTTGGTGGGCTCGGTGCAGGACGTGGACTGCAATGCGGACGGCATTTTGGACACTTGCGGCCAACCTCCTCTCGTTCTTGACTTGGGACCCGACCGCCACTTGGCGCCGAATCGCACTTACACTCCGCTTGCGCCGGCCATGAGCACCCTGCCGAGTGATGCCTCATTGGTGTATGAATGGAGCATTGTCTCCGGGCCGGCCACCTCTGGCATCAGCGATACTTCGTCTTCCGCGCCAAGCTTCACCCCGCCGGTACAGGGAACCTATGTGATCCGATGTGATATCACGGATTCTTCGCCGGGCCCCTGCACTGCCTCCGACGAGATCGCCATTCATGTGGCTCCCATGGTATTAAACCTTCCTAGCCAACGCCTGGGTTGTGTTGGTTCGGAAACGTTGCCGCTGGCGGATGCGACCACGGTGACCGGCGGCACGACGCCCTATTTGTACCAGTGGACCGTGATCAACGGCCCAACCGACTTCGACGAACTTCAGGCACAATCGGCCGCCCCGTCGCTCACTCCCATGACCACTGACGACTATGACATTCATGTCACCGTCACCGATTCCTCTGCTCCGCCCAACGTTGTGTCGGGCTCAACGCATCTGACCGTACGAGAAGGACCGTCAGTTTCAGCGGGCCTTGCGGCAACGTACCACCCGATCATTATGATCGGTGATCAACTCGACATTGGAGATGAACCGACGGCTTCCGGCGGTTACGCGCCGTATTCTTATGGTTGGTCCATCCCTGTCAATCCGAATTTGGCCGGCAAGATCAAGAATCCCACCTCGTCCAATCCAACCTTCAGTGCCACCCAGAAAGGCGCCTACGTCGTGCGTGTGCAGGTGACCGATGCGGCGGGTTGCAGTGATGAAACGCAGTTCACTATTTCTGTCGTGACGGATCCGCCTTCCTCGACCGCACCGATCGTTCCGGGGTTGAATCCGGGGCAATGCGGGACCTGCGGCGCAACGGGCGGGGCCGCGCTGGGCACGCTCCTCATTTGCACTATCGTCATGTATTCCAGACGACGGCCGGGCAGGCGATGAACAAGATGAACCCGGCGCTTCTCGCCATCTTGCTGGAAGGGAGAAGTTAGCCGCGCTTGAGCATCGAAAGATTGATTGTGGCGTCCGGCCTTCGGGTCGGACGCTTTTTTTCTAGGGTGGCAAAGTTTGCTTGAGCAAGAGAGCTTCAAAATGGCGAA
>CAZTAR010000322.1:0-5825 GCA_964611695.1 uncultured Planctomycetaceae bacterium
ATCATGAGACACGTGCCTAGGACGAGCACGAGCGGGTTGGTGATTCCGAGACCGGCGAAGGACTGGCCGCACCAAAGGCTGAGACCGCTGGCCTGGAAACCGGCGGCGATCGAGAAGCCGCCGCCGAAGAGGAGGAGGATTCCCCAGGGGAGGCGTTGTGCGGTTTCCCAGTTCATCAGGTGACGCCTTGTTCCCGATTCGTCTCGGCCTGCGGGGATGATGAAGAGGAGGATCGCCATGCCCAGGGCGACGGTGGCATCGTTGATGTATCCGGCGTGGAACAACGATGGGACATGGCCGGGCCGGGTGAGGAGCCGCTCCAGGATGCCGGACCAGCCGTAGTTGATGGCGCCGATGGGGATGGAGCGTGTCATCCAGAGGAGGGCCGTGGTTGCGAAGACCGTGAGCACGGCGGCCTCGGGTCGACGGATCTGGCCAAGTTTGCGGAGGTCGTTGCGGATGATGTCGCGGCCGACATTCAATCGCCCGCGCGGGACTGGGCAGGTGATCCGCACGAGGACGAGCCAGATGAGCGGCAGGAAGACGGCGACCAGCGGCAGGAAGACCAGCATCCACTGGCCGAAGCTGATCTCCGGGACGGCGGGGAAGAGCCGGGCGAACTGGCCCCTGAACGAGATGTTCGGCGGCGTGCCGATGGGCGTGGCGATTCCGCCGACGCTGGCGGCGTAGGCGACGCCTAGCATCAACGCCGCGGAGAAATTCGCGTGGGTGCGTTTGTCGGCGTTCTCGTCGAGTTCCGCGATGGCGGAGATGATGGCCATCGCGATGGGCAGCATCATGAGCGTCGCGGCGGTGTTGCTGATCCACATGCTCAACATCGCGCTGGCGAGCATGAAGCCGAGGACGATGTTGGGTCGGCTGGAGCCGATGAGCCGGACGATGTGCAAGGCGATGCGCCGGTGAAGGCCCCATCGCTCCAGGGCCAGCGCGATGATGAAGCCGCCCATGAAGAGGAAGACGTTGCTGTTGGCGTAGGGGATCGCGGCCGCTTTGATGGGCATGACGCCGACGATCGGGAAGAGGACCAGGGGTAGTAATGACGTGACGGGAATCGGGATCGCGACCGAGATCCACCAGCACGCGACGAGGGCGGTGACGGCTGCGGCGGCAAGCATGGCCCTTGCACGGGGCTCGACGATATTGGATTCGGCCTGTTTGTATGCTGCTGACTGTTGGAATTCTTCCGAGACGGGGCCGGATACTGGTATCGTTTCGTCGAGGGGTGGTGCCACTGGCAGCTTGCTGCCAGTGCCGGCACGGGCGGACAAGCCGCCCGTGGCACCCAAATGATTCGAGTTCTCGGAGGCGGCATCGGTTTGGCCCGACACGTCAAGTTGCCGCAAGACGTCGGCTTGTATCTCCTCGGCGAAGCCGCGCCTGACGGCCTCGCGCATGGAGGCCGGCGTGGGTGACAGCAACAGTGTCACAAAGAGGAGCAGCCCCAACCAGAAGCCGATCCGCTGGCCGATCGTGGGCTCTCGGCGGACTGCTTCGGAATCATGCTGCATGAGTTGCGTCCTGATTCGACGGGCAAACGAGTGTGATCTGTGAATGCTGGTGGGAGTTTACACGCCGAGGATCGAGGACGTCAAAAAATTAGGAATTGGGAATCGATGTTTGTCGGCTCGATGAGCGCAGACAATACCGGTATCGAGGAACAAAGATTAATCGAGAATAAGAGGAGGCTACCGGCGTCGGCGGTGGAGCAATGGGAAGGCAACCGCACCGAGGAGGAACACCGTGGCCGGTTCCGGCAGGATGCTGAAGTCGATCGAGGCCGGAGAGATGGCGTTGTCCATGGGCGGATTGAAAAGCCCATTGTAGAACTGGTTCTGGTTTTGAGCGCCCAGTTCGATGGTGTAATCGCCGAACTCCGCCAAGGAGGTGGCTTCAAAGTTGATGACGTACTTGGCGACAATGTCTCCGACTTGCGGAAAGATCGAGCCGGCCATCGTGAAGTCGTCGAAATGAAACTGGCCGCTCTGGAACGAAGCACTGGGGAAGGTGGTCAAACCTGCGAGCCAATAGTTTGGAATCGTCGAGGTGTTGGATGTCGCGGCTGTGTCGAGGGTGAGGCCGGCGGAGGAACCCGCTCGCGTCACCAACAGTTGCGACAGGAAGAGGTCATACTGACCGGAATCACCGGCGCCTGGGCCGCCGTAGGAAAGTGTCACCTCAAGGACACCCGTCGCGGTAATGTCCGTTTGTGTGGTGTAAGTGACGAGATGACTGATGCCGAGGTCCGCGGCATTTGTCGCGGGTGCAAGAAGAAGTAGCGTACAAGCGACCGCGAAAATGGTCCTGGTCAGCTTGGGTGTGGTTGAAGTCATCGAATCTTCCCATCCCTGCTTCTTTGCCGGAGTACCCATGTACTCGGACGTACTGTCACTTTACACAGATTGTCCGATCCTTGTCAATACCACTGGTCGGGGCGTAGGAAAAACATTGTGCCCGGTCGGCCCATTCACTGCAAACCTGATTATGGAGTGCCCCACAAATTGTATGTGAGACGTATCTCTTACTTGAGGCAGGATTTATCGCAGTTCCCATGGCGAGATCAGGCCGGCCTCCTGTTTTGAATCGGCGGGGGCCGAAGGGGGCGGGACTGCACCCTTGTCAGGGAGCGCAGTTGCCGTTGCCGTGGCCGTCAAAGTCACTGATCACCTGTTGGACAAAATAGAGATCGATTGCGTTAATCGAGCCATCGCAGTTGACGTCCACAGCAAACACATCTGCCGGATCCGGGGTCGGGTTTTGCTGGACCTGTGTTATGAAGGTCGAATCATCGGCGTTGGTGCATCCGTCGCCGTTGGCATCGCCTGCGACGCGTACCTGGAAATCCAAGATAGCCTCGCCTTGGTTGGCAAACTGGTTGCCGGTCACAACACAGCGGACTCCCCACAAGCCGCCGCTCAGAGAGTAGGCAGGCCTGTCCGGAGCTTCGCACTCGATCTGATTCGTGCCCGATCCGCTGATGATATCGAACGTGGAACCCGAAGTCACATCCGCTGGAGGGAGAAACGTCCATGCGTAACTGTAGGAGGTGTTGCCGTAGGGGTCATCGTCGACCGTCGCGGTGAACGTGACGGGACAGGCGGGAAACGCCGGCGCAAGATTTTCGTAGACAAAAGCAACGTCGGCGCTGACAGTCAATTCCATCCCACAGTCGATGGAATCGCAATTCGTGTTCCACCCCTGGAAGACGCCGCCTTGCGTGAGGCAGTCGGTTTGTGTCAGCATCTCGCAGGACTGGCCGGGCAGACAACATGCCTCTTGGTCACACGCGTCTCCGACCAGGTCTCCGTCAGAGTCCGTCTGATCCGGGTTGTAGGTGTCAGGGCAATTGTCGTCGGAGGTGCACTCGAAATCGCCGTCGGGATCGTCGGGATTGTCGGCGGGACAGGGGTCGCAGCCGTCCGGGTTGCCATCGCCGTCCGCATCGGCTTTGTCATCGTAGCCGGAACAGATGTCGCAGCCGTCCGGGACGGTGTCCGCGTCCGCGTCGAGTGCATCGTCGTAGCCCGGGCAGGCATCACAGGCGTCGGGCACGTTGTCGTCATCGCTGTCGATTGCGTCGTCGCCGCCGGGGCAGATGTCGCAGCCGTCCGGGACGCCGTCGTCATCGTCGTCGAAAGTGTCGTCGCCGCCTGGGCAGATGTCGCAGCCATCCGGGACGCCGTCTTCGTCGGCGTCGGCGTCGCATTCATCCGGCGTGTTGTTTTGGTCGCAGTCTTGGCTGACGCCCCGCGCGAGATCGCAACTGTCCGGAACGCCGTTGTTGTTGCAGTCTTTTGCAGCGCCGGCGGCGATGTCGCATTCGTCCGGAATGTTGTTTTGGTTGCAGTCCTGGATGATTCCCGCGGCGAGATCGCAATCGTCCGGGATGCCGTTTTTGTTGCAGTCCAGGGAAGTGCCATCGGCGATGTCACACTCGTCCGGGATTAGGTTGTTGTTGCAATCCTGGCTGTCCTGGTTGATGATGTCGACAGCATCTTCGACGCCGTTTTGGTTGCAGTCGTATTCGAGGCCGGAGGCGGGGACGAACAAGGCGAGCAAACCTTGCACGCCGACGAGAATGCCGAAGAAGCCGAGCAACATGGGCAGGATGATGGCGAAAGGCGCCCACAACGCAGCGAGCATTTGAAGTATGACGGCCGGTGGACCGAGAAGCGCGGTGGAATCTTTGACGGGAATCGGTTCGGTCTCCGCGCCGCCGGTCGGCGGTTGGTTCGGATCGGCGTTGCCGGATTGCACATCCATGGACCAGGCGTAGTTGACGAGTTCGGCGTTCGCGCCGAGGAAGGCATCAAGGCCTTTGGCGCCGGCCGCCGCCTCGGAATTCCAATGTCCCGGCCTGTCCCAGCGTTCGCCGTTGGCGTGCACAATCGCCGTGATCCGCGATGCGGAGTCAAGGTAGAGAGTCATCGCGGTGCTGCTTTGTTCGACGCGCAACTCTGTGATGGCGAAGCGTGCCCCTTTTTGGACGTATTTGCCCGAGACACTTCGATAATTGTCTGGGAAGACCAGCCGGAAGGTCTTGGCGCCGGGCGTGACCTCGACAGCGGTGGCATCGAAGAAGGCCGAGCCACCGAGCGATTCGGCCAGTTGCCCACCGGCTTCGATTGGGATCGTAAGAGTGCCTGGCGCGGAAAGCGGCGCGGCCGATTGGCCACACCCTCCGATTCCGAGGCTGAGGTTCAGCATGAGGGCGATGCAGAGGAATGCCTTCGCCTGGAAGATAGACCGTCCAATTGCTCGTTTTTTCATAACGCGAATTCCCTCCCACGCGATGCCGATCGGAAGTTTTTCTTAGCGAGAACCAGGATTTCAACAGGTATGCGAGCCGAATGCCCCCCCTGAGGTCGGGTTGTTGCATCTCGGCCGAGTCCGTGGTGCTCCCTCCCGCGCGGATCACGTCACACCGGATTATACACCCTGTGCCTCTTGCCCTGCAACGTGGGGTTTGTCCCGCGACGGGGGAGATGGCGTGGATTGTCCCGACACAGGAGCGATAACAATGAGTCTATCGCGACAGCGCCACCTCAGAAGCGGTCGCGGCCATGACCTGCCCGGGAAAAAACGGGGCTATCCGTTGTCGGCCGTTTCGGCGCGCGATTCTATGGATTGTTCGAGGAGTTGCTCGAGATCGCCCCGCATCCTCTCGACGTACTCCTCGATGATCTGCTCGCGGTATTGGAGGATGTCGGGGGGCAAGTCGTCGCCGCGGAGCAGGAAGTCGAGGGTGTACGTCCCGTCCTTGCTGGGGAAGGAGATCTTCCCGACGTAGGGGGAACGCCTGGCCGCGGCTACCTCCGACGACACGCCAGCGATCGCTTCCGAGAGCCGGATGGATATCCCGTCGCGTGTGACCCGGTACTCCAGCCCTGTCTCGGCCGAGAGCAGCTCGAACGCCTGGCGGATCGTGCCGTGGTCGAGCAGCAGCGTGGAGCTCTGCGCGGCGGATCGCGGGAGCTTGAGCATCATGCCGGGCTCGAGGAAGAGCGCGACGTCGGCCCGGGCGGCCAGGTCGTTGAGGATCTTCGCCAGGGGCATGTTGGTGTATCGCGCATTGATGCGGCGGGAGAGCTGGTTCGCAATCTGGCCTTCGTACGTGCGGATGACAATGTGATCGCCCTCGGGCAGCCAGACCCAGCCGAGAGAACTGCAGGCGGTTTCCAGCATCTCCGCGAGCGTGCCGCGGCCTGCTCGGGCTAGTTGCCGGAGCAGCATCTTGGGTGCGTCGACCTTGCTCGTGATGCGATACTGGATGTTCAGATTCGCGACGGCCTCATCGCTGTAGGGGG
>CAZTAR010000323.1:0-5776 GCA_964611695.1 uncultured Planctomycetaceae bacterium
GTGCAGGCCTCTTCCAGGTTGTGCACGTAACTCGTATGCCAACCCCAGAAGTGCCGATCGGCGGTCAAATCGGAAGGCACGTGTCCCGTGAGGATTCGATCGTCAAAATTGCAGGCGGGCGGATCCCAGGTCACGCCGACAACTGCTTGGATATCCAGCCAGTAGCCGAATCCGCTCGTCTCATAGAACGCGTCCGGCTGCCCGGGGTTTTCCGCATCCGGAAGCCGCGGATCAACATGCGAACAGAGCAGGCAGCACCGGCTCAGGTCCACGCTGTAGTCATACACATCGTGGTCGAAGCAGTCCTGGTACCCTCGGTTCACGATCGTGACCGCATCGACAGGCGCGAAGTAGATCGCCAACACCGTCGGATGGGGATCACCGGCGACCAGATCCGGCGGGCACTGAGGATTGACCACCGGATCCGCGTGGTGGAAGCTGATGAACCAACCGTCGAGAATGAACGGTTCGATCGGGTCGTACTCGGGAGAGTACTTTGGATCGAGGTAGCTTCCCGCCCAGTAGATTTGCTCGATCGGCCGACCATCGGAGATAAAGTCGTCCGCGACGACCTTGTTGACCTCTTCACCGAGGAAGTCAATCGACGTCACGCGGAACGCGAAGTCCCCATCGAACTGTTGCCAATTGCCTGGCTGGCCATTGACCTCAGTTTGGTAAACTGACGGACATTCGAGCATCGGCGTGGTCGTTGACCATACCCAGGTGAATGGAACGAGCGGATCGTTCGACAATGCGCACAGGTCGAACCAGTACAACTGGCCCTGCTCCTGGAAGTACCAATCCGACTGGGGAAGATCATAGTCATACCGGTAGATCGTCCGGCCCAGACTATCGATATACGGGGTGGGTGTGACGGTGATCTGACTGATGGGAATGTCCGCCTGGTAATCGGGCGGGTCCAGCGGCATGCAGGGATCCCGATTCTTGTGGATGCTGATATGGAAGCCCATTGCGCCTGACCCGACAGCCTCAATCGAACCCCACCAGTGGAAGTCCGTCACGACGCCACCTGGGCACCGCCAGTCGTTCGCATAGATCAGCCGGATGTAATCGGGACCGAGCACGTAGTCGTGTGCGTGGTAGCCGACCGCTCCGTCGAAAGGCAACTGCTCCCACTTGATCCCGAACTCCTGCCACCAGTAGTCCGATGCCGCGTCAAACCCTTGGAACTCACCGTGGGGCGGCTGGTCCCACTTAGGCTCCAGTTCGTGTGGCCCGCCTTCGACAAGAAGCAGGTAGTCCTCTGTCTCGCCATCCTCGAAGATGCCGGAGCCGTCCCAGTCGAGCGCCGTGATCGGCTGCTCGGTGATCGAGAACCGCGTCCAGACATACCCGACATTCGGACCGATCAAAAAGCCGGGCGGAAGAGAAGCCGAAAGCGGCCCCACATAGCCTGCGGGCACGGGCCAGTTGACCAGAACCCACTCAGGCGCGGCAGTGCCGGCGCAGTTCGAAGATCCTCCCCATTTCCCGTCCTGATCCCAGTCCATGAGCACGTTGACCCAGCCGTCCACGGGCATGTTGTTTTCGACGAAGATGTCCACGTTCGTGCCCCAGGCTGCGTTCTGGCAAACGGAGCCGAGGGGCGTGCCAATGCTGTTCGGGCAGGGTACCTCGATACCGCCCTGGATCGTAAACGGCTCTGGGAACATGAGTCCAGCATCGCCATCCAGGAAGCACTCGTCATTGTCATACGGTGCGAACATGGGGCACAGACCGCCGTTGCCGTCGGTTTCGGGATCCCACGCGACGCCCATGGCGGAATCACCGAAGTGGCCCCACCCAAGGCCGTGCTCAATGTAGGAAGTCACAGGGCCCACGTTGATGCAGGTGGGGAACCTCCCAACCGTGCCGTCGGAATACGCCAACGCCTCTTCGGGCGCGTCGCCGTAATCCTTGTCCGCCTCCTGGTGGCCGCCGGTGATGACGAACGCCATGTCGTGCAGTTCGGGCGCCACCGTGCCAGTATCAACGGGTTGCCACATCGTCAGGTCGGTCGTCCACAGAGCCGGCGCCTGGTAGATGGGTCCCGGTGGCTGGTTGGTCGACGTCTTCCAACCGCAGACAGGGCTCTCAGGCCACATCGGGATGTTGGCTCTGATGACCAGCCAATATGTCGTGCCCTCTTGCTGGAACCAGGGGTTCTGTATGTTCGTGATGTTGACCTGATAAAACTCCTGGTGGTCCGGTCGCTGGAGGAACCGGGGGGGACTCGGACACACCCAGCCCTGATCGCCTGCGCCGTACCAGCGTGTGACGATGTTGCCTTGGCCGGGCCCAAGCTGCCAGAGCAGCACGCCCGGCACGCCGCCCCCGTCGCTCCAAATAGAGACGTCCCAGGCGTCGTCCGGCACTTCTCCCAACCAATCTTCTCGCCAGGAAATCCAGAAGTGGATGTCGTCAATGGAACCTGTTTCGGTGCACGTAAAGTCGTCGGCGATCCATTGACAGACGAGGCACACATCCCAGCCCTCGGGATCCGGCAGTTGCGGATAGTGCATCTTGAACGGTTCGCCCTGATCCCAATCCGCCGGCGCCACTCCAACGATGAAGAAGATGCTGAGTGCCGCCGCAAACCACCCCCATCGGCGTCTTACGCTTGTCATACCTCTACCTCCTGCGGCATCGGCCGCTGCTAGGGTTGTACGATGGCCGTTCACGGACATGGGCCTGCCGGACGGCAGGATCAGAACGACCGTCTTGTCTCCAACTGCTTTCCACTGCTTCGATGACTCCACCTCCCTGCTCCGGTAGCGGCCCGACTCCGGGGCGACAAAATCCACAAGAATGGTGATTGACGGTGCTCGCAGAGGATGTCGGTGGTTTGCGAAATGGACGCCCCAGAGGCCTTCTTCCCCAATGCCCCCCGGTCGAAGTCTCCGACGAAACAATCCAGCCCTGACTGCTCTACGTCGCCGCCTCGCTTCGGCTAACTAGAAGCTGCACATCCAGATGTCATACTACATAAACGGATCAGCGAGTTCAACTCGCGCTATCTCCTCCGCATGAGTAGACGAGCAGGAGGCGGCAACGGCTACTGGAGTTTGCCTGAATTCCCAGGAAATCTTTCGAGGCGAAAGGGAGAACGAGCCGTGAACTTCAGCCCCCGCGGCCGTGCCATGAAGTGAATATCTTTATGGCGGAGGCGGCCGCGCGGGCCAAAACCCACGGCTCATCTCGTCTGTCTGAAACCGACTCGTGCTCCGTCACTGCTCAACGGATGAGTAGCACGGTCTTGTGTACAGCTTGGCCGTGGCCTGCCTCACGGGCTGCACGGCCCAGATTGTCACTGGACCGTGCAGCCCTGGAGCAGCCCATCAATCGACCCGAGACGATACGCTCGGGCTGCCCTACAGTTTGGGGCGAGGCAGTTTCGGAACCGTACCCACGCCTGAGGGAGGAGGCTGCGTTTCGTAGACCTTGCCGTTCCAGCAAAGGACCACGTTTTCTCCCTGTGCAAGGTATTGGCCCGCTTCGCTGTTGGCCGCGATGAAGTCGAAGTACGCTTTGGAGAAGAGCCGCAGAACTTCCGGCTTTGCCTTTCCGTCATACTTCGAATCCACCCACTTCTCGCCGTCACGGTAGAAAGTCTTGGGGCCGATGAAGTTGATCAGTTGGTTGCCGGAGCGATCGCTGTTGAACTTCGCGACTTGCTCCATGAGCTGGGCTTCCCCTTGAACACTTCCAGCCCCTTGCATCGCCTGGTTGCTTTGTGAGGCGCCGACTGACTTGGCGCCTTTGTAGGCGACCTGACCGTCGCGGGCCTCGTTCATTTCATCATCTTTTTCTTCATAGATGCCGCGAAAAGCTTTGCCAAGGGAGCGCCCGCCCGCCGGCGCGCGTCGCATCTGTCGTGCAACTTGCTCATCTTCCTGGACAAGGAAACTGGTGTAAGGAGTCATGATGCCGTACATCTTGCTAAGCCGAATGACCTCCTCTTTCAATTCCTGGCTCTCGCCATGCAGGCGGAGTTCGTCCAGCAGGAAGCCGATCTTCCGCATCGCCCAGAGCCTCGGCAGGTACTCATTGTCAGACCGCACCGCCGGAAATTCGCCGGTGTAGCCGTAGGAGCGTCGCCCTGCGCCATGGGCCTCCTCGTCGAACCGGGGAGCGGGTCGCCATTGCAGGGTGCCACTGGAAACTGGCTGTTCGTGCGAGTATGCGGGGCCGTGTTGTTTGCCGGAGAGTTCGATCTCGGCGGACCGGCCGTGATCGCCGCCGTAGCGACCGAGCACGACGAGCTGCGAGCCTTTGAAAAGATCGGGCAAATTCTTCGGATAGATGTCATGCACGGGGACACCACGGAAGGCGAGCTTCAGGTCGGCCAGGATGGGATGCGCGAGCTTCGTGTAAAAGGCCGATAGCTTCAGCTCAAGGTCTTCCGAAGGCGTGACATAATCCCGCGCTCCGCCGTTGTCGTCCGCCATCCGGTCAAGCAGCTTCGTATTGACTTGATGTCCCACGCCGAGCACAAACACGCGTGAGGCCCGGTCTTCGTTTGCTTTGGCGATATTCGCCAGAATCTCCTCAGGCTGCGTGACGCCGACCGTCGGCTCGCCGTCGGTAATGAACACGATGAAGTAGGGGTTGTGTGTCCAGGCGTGCGGGGCGCCACGGTCGCGGCAGGGCATGGGGCGCATCGAGAGCGCTTCTCGGATGGCCTGGTTAATGTCCGTCCCGCCGATCGCCTTGATCGCGTCGATATAGCCTCTCGCCGCGCCCAATCGCTCGGGCTCGGTCGTGTTCCAGGTCTCCGTGAACTTACGCACCTCGGTTGCAAACGAGATGATGTTGAAGTGGTCCGCCTCTCCCAGGTTGGCGATGCAGAACCGGAGTGCCTTCTTGGCTTGGTCGATCTTCTGGTTCTCCGCCATACTGCCCGAGGTGTCGAGCACGAAGCAAATGTTCTTCGGCATGGTTGCGATTGACTGCTCGCCGACTCGTGGCACAATCCTTGCCATGAAGAAACCTTCGTCCCCTCGGGTGCGATGGGTCAAGAGAGTCAGTCCCATCGCCTGATCGCCGAATCGATAGAACAACTGGAGATCACGATCCGGAATCAAATCGACCTGCTCCAACCCGACAACAACCTCCAATTCACCGTGTCGATCGAAGCTGCAGGCGTGTGAAGGGCTGAACACGTCGGCGATGTGACGCGTGCTTCGCAGAGTCGCCTTGAGCGAGAACTGCTCAATTGGCAACACGCGGCACCCTTGCGTCTTCAATGGAAAACGGAAACTCCCCATGCCCGAGTCGATCCGCACGGGCTGCGTATACTTGAGTTCTATCCGACACTCGCCCTGGGCGGGGATGGGAAAGACCTTCGCGCGAATGAGCCCGTAGCCCGCGCACTCCAGCAGGGCCGGGTCCTTCATTTTTGAGACGATCGAATTGTAGATGTCCCTCGCCTTGTCGGCATCCAGCAGTTCCGCACTCACCTTCCGGCCGTTCATGAACATGCTGAAGTCGTGGACTGCGGCGATCTCGGGGACGGGGAAGAGGTACGTTCCCTCGACCTGACGCCCGGACCGGTTCGCGAAAACCTGCATGATCGCGGTCTCGGCAACGGCGTCATTGATGCTCACATCCACCTGCTGCCGCTTGATCGCCAGCGGCATCCAGTCATGAATCGGCCGTCGCGGGGGATGAGGTGGACGACGCCAAGGCGGTGGCTCGGGAGGGCGGATAATGTCCACCGGCGGCGGGGCGATGATGATCCCGTTCGCCGATACCGCGGAAGACGCCGGCCCGAGAA
>CAZTAR010000324.1:0-5755 GCA_964611695.1 uncultured Planctomycetaceae bacterium
GAACGTTATCGTGTGGTGGGACCCTAATGCCCGATCGCCCGCCGCTTGGCATCGCGACAGAGTTTCTGGAACCTCTCGACCGACTGCCTAGCTTGCTCCTCGGCCGGATCCGGCACACCGCCGTTCGCCGGCTTCCCGGCCTGTAGACTTTCTTCAGTCAGACCGTAGACCGGTAAGAGTTCGCTCTGCGTGTCGGCCACCTTGATCGTCTCCTCCTTCAACTGTCGCGACAACTCCGCGAAACTGGACCGGGTCATCTCCATCTCGTTCATCTTCTCGGTCCATTCCGCCCGCTGTGCCTCGAGTTCCGACTCACGCTGGTTCAGCGATTCTTCCTGCTGGGCCAACCGGGTCCGCAATGCCGACACATCCGTCTGATCCTTTTCAAACTGAGCGCGTTCTTTCTCGAATGATTCGCGATCCTTCCGTAATTGTTCCTGCTGAGCCTGCGCATCCCCCTCCGCTTTGGTCAGTGCGGCCAATTTCTCTTCCCGCTCCTTGCTTTCTCCGGCAAACTGCGCCGATTCCTTCTCAAGTTCGGCAGCCCGGACTTCGAGCTGGGCACGTTCCTTCTCCAGGGCCGCTTGTTGCTTGGCGAGTTCCTGCGACTGCTGCTCGTTGCTCCCGGTTTTTTCTTCGACTTTGCTCTTGAGTTCTTCGAAGCGGCTCTCTTTTTTGGCGAGATCTTCTTCCCGTTTTTCCATCTGCTCGCAGAGATTCGTTTCCTGCTGGGAGAACTCCTCGACCTCACGCGCAAGTTTGTTGCGTTGTTCTTGAAGGGCAACGCGACAGTGTTCCAACGCCTCCGCACGGGCAGCCAGGAGACCGTGAAGAGACTGGGTCGCCTCGAGGACATCCTTGCCGAACGTCCCGAGTTCAGCCATCTCCGCTTCGGATTTGATCTTCGTGGGCTTGCCGTCTTCTTTAGGTAGCTTGCCCTCTTCTTTCGTTGGCTTGCTGTCTTCTACAGTACAGGTCTTCATGCGGTCCTCCTCTTCCACCACCCCTTCTTCGCTTGCTTCGCTCCGTTTTCCGCCTCGTATTCCGCGATGAGCTCGTGAAGGCTCCTTCGATTCTTGAACAGCCGACGTTGCACGCGAATCGTCTTGGCCATCTCGGGATCAAGGGAATCCAACCACGCATGCTCCTCGTCATTGACGAGATCGCGAACACACCTCCGCCCTTCCAGCATCTCGTAGCGCATTCGGACGACAGCCGCCATATCCGTTCTCAGCGTTTTCAGCAGGGCCGCGTCTTCCTCCGTAACCTCCCCCGTTCGCCGAGCCGTGTCGAGCAATTCATCTTCCACGGCCGCAACAGCTGCAGAAATGTCGGGGCTGCCGGCCGGGGCGCCGGCCTCTGCGAATCGCGCCGCGCGCGTGGCCAGGTCTTGTTGAACATTCGCCGCCGCCGAAGTCCACGCGGTGAGCCGCGCCTCCAGATCGGCAAACGCCCTGGAGACCTCGCCGTCTTCCGAAGGCACGTTGATGGTTGGGAGTGCAAATTCCGAAGCCACGTTGACGCTCTGTCGTGCAATCTCTTCTGAAGCCATGTTGCTCCCGCTTGCTTCCGCGTTGGTTGTTTCCAGAGTGTCGCCGGCGGACAGCCCACCTGCTTCAAATTACCCAGTCTTCCTAATTGGAAATATACGTTTCGTTTGCCCCGTTTTACGCGATTTTCTTTTTGAGTCCCATACGAAACCACCCTCTGATGATCCGCTTCCGAAAATCCCAGCCAAGGATTGCCAAAAAACCCAACCATGGAGTGGCCGAGAATCCAGGCAAACAACTGGCCTGAGGGCCTGGTGTTCTGTCACGCCTTGAGCGTTTCACGTTGATCTGTGGCACCGGCGTCTCGCCGGTGAGGCAACGGCACTCGGCCGCCTTGCTTCAACCGGCGAGACGCCGGTGCCACACTCAATCGTTAGCTGCTCTAAATGTGTGGGTTGGGTGGTACACCGCGTTCACAAAGCATTGTCTAAAAGGCATAATGCGAGTTACCGCCGAAGTTTGTGAACAGTGGAAGCATGTCCGTATTCTGGGACAGGTTGTCGTGTGACGGGTTGAGGTTACACTGTTGCGCAATGGGGGTCTTCGGATACCATCACGGTATTGCAGTGTCGTAATATCGGCTCCTAAACATTCAACGGAGGTTGCCGGGAATGAGTGTTCGCAACTTGGATTCAATCTTCAAACCGACTTCGGTTGCCGTTGTTGGCGCGTCCAACAGCCCCAAGAGCATCGGCGGGACCGTGATGCGCAATCTGCTCCGTGGAGAATTCAACGGCCCCATCATGCCGGTCAATCCTAAATACCAAGCCGTCTGCGGCGTGCTCACGTACCCCGATATTGCCAGCCTTCCGGTCGTCCCGGATTTGGCCGTCATCTGTACGAACCCCACAAGCGTCCCCGATCTCATCCACGAACTCGGTGAATTGGGAACCAAGGGTGTTGCAGTGATTACCGCAGGCCTCGCAGACGTCAAGCACCGAGACGGCAGGTCCGTGCAAGAGGCGATGCTCGCGGCCGCCAAGCCGCACCTCCTCCGTATCCTCGGGCCAAATTGCGTCGGACTCTTGATTCCGAGCCTCGGCCTCAATGCCAGCTTCGCACACGCCCAGATCAAGCCGGGACCGTTGGCCTTTGTTTCCCAGTCCGGCGCGCATTGCACCGCGACGCTCGATTGGGCGCGGGCCCGTGGAATTGGTTTTTCGCACTTCATCTCCCTCGGAAACTGTGCGGACATCGACACCGGCGATGTGCTCGACTATCTCGGCAGCGAACCGGAAACGACCGCGATCCTGCTCTATATAGAATCACTCGGCGCGGATGAGGCACGCAAGTTCATGTCGGCCGCGCGTTCCGCCGCACGAAACAAACCGGTGTTGCTGATCAAGGCGGGACGTTTCGCCGAAGGCGCTCGGGCGGCGGCCTCGCACACCTGCGCCTTAGCGGGTTCGGACAACGTCTATGACGCGGCAATTCGACGGGCAGGCATCCTGCGCGTGTTCCATCTCGACGAGCTATTCGACGCGGTCGAAACGCTGGCCCGAGTTCGCCCGCTACAAGGAGAAAAACTGGCCATCCTGACAAACGGTGGCGGGCCGGGTGTGATCGCGACCGATGCGCTCGTGGCCAACGAAGGACAATTGGCGAAATTCTCCGACGAGACCATGCGGAAGCTCAACGACTTGTTGCCAGGCACCTGGTCACACGGAAATCCGGTTGACATGATTGGTGATGCGGGTCCCGAGGTCTACGTGAAGGCGCTTGACATTCTGATTGCCGATGCCGGGGTGGATGCGATTCTCGTCATGAACGCCCCCAGCGCGCTGGCCCCGCCTGAAGACTCTGCCGCTGCCATTGTGGACACGGTCCGCAACGCCAAGCTGCCGATTCTAACAAGCTGGCTGGGCGGAGAGGATGCGGACCACGCGCGGTTGATCCTCTCGAACGCGAATGTCCCGACGTACGACACGCCGGAAAAGGCCGTTCGGGCGTTCATGCACATGGTCAGATACCGGCGGAACCAGGACATCCTCATGCAGGTTCCACCGTCAGCGCCGACCGACTTCACCCCGAAGGTGGATGTGGCCAAGTCCGTGATTGACGAGGTTCTGAAAGAGAAACGCGAAATTTTGACCGAGGCGGAAGCGAAGCAGGTGCTTGCAGCCTACGGCATTCCTGTCGTGGAGACACGCGTGGCCGCCACGCCGGACGAAGCCGCTAAGATCGCCGAGGAAATAGGCTTGCCCGTCGCCCTCAAAATCCTCTCTCCCGACATTACACACAAGTCGGATGTCGGCGGCGTGGCACTCGGGCTCGGAACCACGGAAGAGGTTCGCTGGGTCGCCGAGGCGATGCTCGCGCGGATATCGCGGACATCACCGAAGGCCACGTTGTCCGGCTTTACTGTTCAGAAAATGTCGCATCGCCCACAAGCACACGAACTCATCATCGGTGTCACCACGGATTCGATCTTCGGCCCCGTCGTCTTGTTCGGCAGGGGTGGAACAGCCGTCGAGGTCATCGCTGACCGGGCCGTTGCCTTGCCGCCGTTGAACATGAGCCTCGCACGCCATCTCATCTCGCGAACGCGCGTCTGCAAGCTGTTAGAGGGGTACCGAGGTCACCCGGCCGTCGACTTCGACGCGATTAGCCTGACGCTCATGCAAGTGTCGCAGTTGATCGTGGATCGACCCGAGATCGTCGAGTTGGATATCAACCCGCTCTTTGCCGACAACAATGGCGTTCTCGCCTTGGATGCCCGGGTCTGTGTTGCGCTGTCGGGCCACCGGGACAAGATGTTGGCGATCAGGCCGTATCCGAAAGAACACGAAGAGCGGATCAAGCTGGCCTCCGGCGTCGAGGTATTCGTCCGACCGATCCGACCTGAGGATCAGCCGGCCCACGATGAGTTCCTGCAAAAGCTATCGCCGGAAGACCTCTATTTCCGATTGCTCGGCGTAACACGGGATATTCCGCCGAGTGAGATGGCTAGACTGGTACAAATCGACTACGACCGCGAAATGGCGTTCATCGCCACCACGACGGATGAAACTGGCAAAGAAGAAACACTCGCCGTCGTCCGAGCGATATTCGATCCGGACAACTCAAAGGCAAACTTCGCGGTCATGGTTCAGCCCACGCTCCGGCGGACCGGATTCGGCAGCACCTTGATGAAAAAGATCATGCGCTACTGCAAGGACCGCGGAACCCCGGAGATCGTGGGCCAGGTACTGGCCGAGAACACGGCAATGCTCAACCTCACCCGCAAGCTGGGTTTCGAGGTCACCCAGATCCCGGACACCAACCGGTGCGAGGTAAGACTGAAGCTAAAGTAGGGCTCCGTCACTAGAGCCTTTTAGATATGAGATGGCATCCTCTGTGGCGGAGATCAGAGCCGCGCGCGTTAGCAAGCGGTCAGCGTTCGACCTTGTGGGGGGGCGAACAAACGGGTGATCCCCGTCGGCCACGGGGGGCCGACGCTACAGCGGAAAATGCAATCTCAACACTAAAATGCTCTAGTTGAAGGACGTGTGCCACTGGCGGCTTGCCCGCCAGTGCGACATCACCAACAAACGCGAGCAAGCCACTGGCGGACAAGCCGTCAGTGGCGCCCCGCGCGCCTGCGATGCACCGATCCACTATCCGTAGTGAAGCGGCCCTCCTGGTGGGTGATCCCGGGCGGTCGTGCCGATATAGTCTAGTGGTTGCGCCGCGAATTGAGGGACAGGTGCTCGCGCTAGCGAATCGGGTGTTTGATCGTGCAAGATGGGAGTGGCGGGAATGGCGCCGTCCTTCCCGACAGGCCTTCGTACAGGAAGAACTCGACCACGCCCTGCTCGATAAGATTGTTTGGCGCCCCGGCGAGCGTGTCCTGGATATCGGTTGTGCGTACGGTGCGTACATGCAGGCGCTCTTGGCGAAGAGCGTCTTGCCGATCGGCACGGACATCGATCTTGCCGCCCTTAAGAAAGCACGCCAGACGCATCGCCCAGTCGCGGCGGCGGACGGCCAGTATCTCCCGTTTTGCGACGAAGCCTTTGACACGATTCTCTGTCATAAGACGCTTCATTTGTTTGATCGCATCGAACATGTCATCGACGAATTCGGTCGCGTGCTGCGCCCAGGCGGACGGGTCGTTTTCAGTTCTTCCAACCTCACATCTCCCTATGCCCGAGTGCAGGCTGTCGCACTCAAACGCCGTCCCAACGGCAACTGGAACAAGGCCAATCGCCTATCGGCCGAGCAGT
>CAZTAR010000325.1:0-5742 GCA_964611695.1 uncultured Planctomycetaceae bacterium
ATGGATAAGAATCTGACAGCGATGTTCGATACATGCCCCGTCGCGACGAACAGGCCGCGTGACGGACGAGCAGGGGAATCCCATCTTTCCGGGCATGTATTTCCGGCTCGCTCATTCACCGCGATCCGGTCTGCCATGAATGAACCTACCTTCAGTGAAACAAACTGAAAATGGAGGAGTGATGCATAACCGAAAATCTCACATGCCATTTGGAGGAATGTTGATCCTGCCCATCACGGCAACCCTGTTGGCATTGTCGCCGCAGGCCGCGACCGGCCACGGCCACGAACCTCCTTGGCTCAACGCGACGACTCTCGAACATGGCGTCTATGCCGTGGTTCAGGCGCCGCGCGTCGTAAGGCGTGTCTCGGATATCGAGCTCACGACTGTGATCCGCAATGTGTCCGGCCGGAATGATGTGACCGTCGAGCAAATCACCTACCTCTTCCCCCAACACGCCATCGAGGAGCAATCTTTCCCCGGCCGCTTGCTGCCAACTCAAGGGGACCTCCTGACGAAGTATGAAAACGAACTCGCCCAGTTGCATGAACTCGAAAACAAGAAGGACCGCCGAGCCATAGCGCAGCGGACACAACAATGCCGCAAGCTGCTGCAACGGCTGGCGGAAAATCGCTTCGCGGAAAAAAGACGCCTCGTCGCTGGGACGCTCCCGCTAGTGGTCGGTTCTGACATCAAAGCGGTCGTCGAGATACATCTCTCCGAGGAGGGTGTCCGCAAAACGCTCCATCGCGATGTATTGATACGGATTCGTCCCCCTTTGCCGCGTGGAACGGGGGGAGGAATCCTCTGTCGGTATGACGCGCGGACGGGATTCATGGAAAGGGAGGCCGCACCTCGAATCGCCCCCGCCCGATCAGACGGCGTCTCATCAGAAGGGGCCCCTTCAGAGGGGGCTTCTTCTGACAGCTCCTTACCGGAAAGCACATTCTGGTTCGCGGGAGATCAACATGTGCATACGACCTATTCACTTGACGCGGTTGTTCTCGACGGAACCGAGGAAGACGTCACCGACTATGCCACAGTGGCGGAGTCAATGGGGTTGGATTGGATGATGGTGACGGATCACTCGAATGTTCATGCCGACTGGAACGGGACGGAGTATTACACACCCGATCAATTCAATGCCGCCACCACCCAGGCCGCCGCATTCTCACAGAGTCATCCCCTAATCGCGCTCGTCGGTCAGGAGATGGGCCTCGGGCAGACGGGTTTCTGGAATCTCCCGTCGCACTATCTTGCGCATCCGTTCATGTCGGACTCAACAGGCTATATCGCGAATCCTTCATCTGGCCTGGTATTCGGCCTTGCGAATTGCGAGGCTGAACAGGTAATCATTGATCGCGTCAACAACGCAGGGGGCTTCGGCTTCATTGCTCACCCATTCGATTCAGGTTCCCTCGCCTTTGCCGAGTGGGACTTCGGCAATGGCGCCGTTGGATGGGCTGGACTGGAGATCTGGAGCGACACGAACGGCACGCTGAAGTCCACCGACGATCAAGCCATTGGCAAGTGGCACGACCTCCTTGGCGGGATTGCAGCGCCACACCTCGGCGAACTCAATGTTCGATCAGGCTTCCCCAACGCCTTTCCCGTCGGTTTGGGCAATAGCGACGCGCACCAGCCCGGCCTCCTCGCCGCCACGTTCACCTACGCATGGATGCCGGAATTTACGAGAGCGCAAATGGTCGGCGCCCTCATGCGAGGTCAGTGCATTGCATCCAATGGGCCGCTCCTCTACGCCGAAGCCGGTGACGCCAGGATCGGGGAGGTTGCCCTTTTGGCGCCAGGCGACAACGACCTGAATATCAACCTCGCAACGACGATGGAGTTTGGCCCGGTCGGAAACTATGAGTTGCGCGTGCTTGTCAATGGCGCGCTGCGACACACGATCCCGCCCACAGGCCTTCCGGATGACACAATGCAGCTCACCCTCGATCACCTGAACCTCCAGCCACCAGATTCCTTCGTGACGCTTCAGGCTGAATCGATCGATGGAACGTTCCTCGCTTTTACCAATCCCATCTGGCTGCAATTTCCCATGGCCGGAGACATGAACGACGACGACGCGGTGAACACCTTGGATGTCCCGGTTTTCACGCAAACGCTCCTCGACCCACCGGTCGCCACGAGGTACCAACGCTTTGCCGTCGACATGAATCAGGATATGTCCGTCGACGGCCAAGACATTGCCTTGTTCGTTGGCAAACTCCTCGAATAGGCGTTTTGGGGCCTCGTTCCTCAGTTCTGCTGGGTCCAGGAATCCTGACGCGTCGCCCGTGAAAGCCTTGCCCTCCTCGAACGTCACGGTTTTCGCGGCGTCACGGTTCTTAACTTCCGCTCATCAATTGAGGGAACCGGAAGTGACCGGATATATCAGGCAAATGGCGATGGGTGATTGGAGGAGGGCAGGTCATTCCCCATCGGAGGGCGCGCTACACAGGAACTGTTGACCACTGCGGCTAACCGTGAGCCGGAAATAGGCTTCTCCACAATGGACACGACGATGCCACCCTCCGGCGGAAGGCGTTTTTGCTTCTTCTTCCCCGAGGGGGTTGCGATAATCACGCCCACGCCAGGCAAACGCGAGTCTGCGGAAAGAGAGTCCACCAATTCGTTGCATCGGCCAGGCAAGTTCTCCACGTCGATCACGACAAAGGCCGGGCGGAAGTCCTGGATGATCGCGGAAGCCTCGTAGGTGTTGCTCGCGAACCTCACCGAAATCGTCTTATCGTCCGCATCCGTGAGCGCACCGACCAACGCGTCGTCGCGCGTAATGACCAAGATGTTCGATGCCAGACCCGTTACGCGGCGATAGTAGACACAGGCTTCACATGAGTTTTCGCAGAACTGCTGACCATGCCCCACATCGTGTTCGGGGCCGGCCATCATGAAGCAACGAGCCGCCTCGACGCGATACATCACACACTCCCGGCAGGCATCGCGGACCGTGCCACGGTCGCTCAAGTATTCCCAGCAACGCAAGCTCTTGCCGTGATGATCTGAAAAAGGCGGAGAGGATCTGTGGCCCGACCGCGATGAGGCGATAAGAGACTCTAAAATTCCGCGATCAATGCGGTAATGCCCCCCTGCCGTACGCGTGCCACTGAGTTGCCCCTTCTTGATCCACTTCAGGATCGTGTCTGGCGTAACTGAACAAAGTACCGCTGCTTGTCCCGTGGTCAGCAGGTTGGTTTTCTCAGAAGGCATAATCAACGAACCCTGGTTTTTATGGAATTAATGCTGACGAATTCATATAACTCATAATTTTATCCCATTCCAAGATAGGTAGCAAGCTGTCTTATTATGGCTTTTAAGAATACCGGGAATACCTTAATCACGATATCCACGTCATGCAATAAGCCGCCATTCTATGGGAAAAAACAAAGAAACACCATGAAAAAGCCGCAAGAATCGTGATTATGGCCTCAGACGCCAAAGATGTTTGATGACGGATTTTCTGGGTTTTTATTTGCTGTTCTGCGAGGGTGAGTGTACAATACCACCCTGGGACTGACGGTAACGTGCATCGGGAAACCGAGCGTAAGTCGTTGATTCAAAGCGATTTTATGGCGTCTCTCCTGATATCACCCAGGCAACTGGGATGTTGTGGTTACTCACCGTGTCGGCCGCTCTCTTGTGCGGCCTGTGTTCCAGGCGTCTTGGCCGAACCTGGGGTTGGCAAACCCTGGAGTTGGCCACGGCAACCTTTGATGCCGCCTCCTTTCCTTTAGCTATTCGCGAGAGAGGCGCGTGGAAGGACAGGCATCTGGCGGAGAGAGTGAACAGATAAGCCCCCGAGGAGAAGCCCTCATGTCGGAAGTTGTTGCGGAAGGCTCGAAATCCCTCAGGAGTGTCGTGCGACTCATCAAGGATGATATCAGCGATCTCGAAGTAGACGCCTTTGTCTTTTATGCCCAGTCCGATCTAGCCCTTGGATCAGGGTTCGGTACGGCAATCACGGTCAGGGGGGGGGCCTCAATTCAGAAGGAACTCGATGCCTTGTCCCCGGTCGAACCGTGTGATGCCGTCGTCTCAGAGGCGGGAAAGCTCAAGGCAAAGTTCATCATTCACGCCGTGGGGCCAAGGTTCCGCGAAGAGGATATCGAGGGCAAGTTGCGTTTGACCATGCTCAATTCCCTGAAGCGGGCAGAGGAAAAAGGCATCGAGCGCATTGCCTTTCCCGCGATGGGCGCGGGTTACTACGGCGTCCCGATCGACCTTTGTGCTCGTGTGATGCTGGAGGCGATCAAGACTCACCTTGAAGGAAACACCGGAATCAAAGAGCTCACCCTCTGCGTTCTGGATACGGTTCAACTTCAAGCCTTCGAGTCACGCTTGAAGACCTTTTCATAGCCGAGATTACACAAGATGAGCGACCTATTGCATTTCTCCGAACATACGCTTCAAGAGGTGGCACTGGGGATCATGGCGTTGGTCTACACCACGCGCATCATCTGGTTCCTGCGATTCAAGGCCGGCACCGAACGCCAGGCGCCGACAGGCTCCCCACTGACCACCCCGCGAAAGGGCATCCTCTATTCCTGGGCCAACATCGGTATGCCCTGGGTGATGGAGAGCACCCGACGTCGTCCCTTTTTCTATGCCCAATTCGTGATCTTCCATCTGGGCGTCACGGCCGCCATTGGCCTCTCCTTCATCATTCCCTATCTACCCGACCTGCTAAACAGCATCGTGATTGTGCGATTGCTTCAGGTGATCATCGGCGGCGCATTCATCGTGAGCGTCATCAGGGTCTTTCGCCGCGTCGGGGGAAAGTACATGCGGGCCATCAGTTCCCCGGATGATTACTTTTCGCTCTTGCTGCTGACGGTCTGGTTCCTCTTCGCCTTCCTGGCAGTCCCGAATGACATCAGCGGCGGCGAGGGGATTCTGCTGACTTACTTCTTGCTGACGGCCTTCTTCCTGATCTACGTTCCGTTCAGCAAGATTTCTCACTACCTCTATTACCCCTTCACGCGCTACTACCTTGGCAAGTCGTTGGGCCGCCGCGGGGTCTTTCCAGCCCAGCGCCATTCAGCGAGTAGTTAGCAGGCGAACCCGACGACGGGCGAGCCGAGGATGAAGAGAGAGAATTCGATGAGCGAACAAAAAAGCAGGTCTCACAAGGCCCAAATGGTACTGGAGAGAATGCGCCTGAAGGTCAATCGGCAAATCGCCGGTTCTCTTGTCGCTTGCGTGCATTGCGGAATGTGTACCGATTCGTGTCACTACGTGCAGGCGAATCCCGGCGATCCGACTTTCGCCCCGGCATACAAGGGCGACAAGATCCGCAAGCTGTTCAAACGCCATCTCGACTGGACTGGACGAATCTTCCCCTGGTGGGTGAAGGCGGGCAGCGTCTTCACGGATGAAGATCTCGAGGAACTGAAGGACACCGTCTTCGGCAAATGTACAAACTGTCGCCGTTGCACACTGAATTGTCCGATGGGCGTCGACCTGGCAACCTTCAACCGCATGGCGCGCGGCCTGCTCGTTTCGGTTGGCATCATGCCCGAGGGCGTTGCCGTGGTCAGTAAAGACCAGTGGGAAACCGGCAACCAGATGGGTGTGCTGAAAGAGGAGTATCTCGAAACGCTCGAATGGATGAGCGAGGAGCTACAGGACGAACTGGACGACGAGAATTCGGGGATCCCCATCGACAAGCCGGACTGCAACGTCGTCTATTCCATCAACCCACGCGAAGTGAAGTACGACCCGCGC
>CAZTAR010000326.1:0-5740 GCA_964611695.1 uncultured Planctomycetaceae bacterium
GGCTGGTCGTTCGTCAAGCGACTAGACGGAGGTTGACGATACACCGCCGGTATCGGATTATTATGCTTGGGCCGCGAGGTCGTCTGGTCGCCGTATTTCTTGAGTTGTGTTACACTTAAGGTTTCTTACGCGGGCTTCTTTCGGTTGGACCGTGACGAATGGGCGACATGGAGAGACGTGTGGAGAGTTGCAACGGGCTGGATCAACGGTCGGACCTTGGCCGCAGTAGGCTGCATCAGGGTGACGCAGTTTCCTCGAAACGAGGGGGCGGGCGATTGACACTGTTGATGTGTGTGGTCGCGCTGATGCTCGTCGGGCTGATGACATCTCCCGCGGAGGCCTACATCGGTCCCGGGGCCGGCTTCGCGATTGCCTCTTCACTGTTCGTGATCTTCTGGACGATGCTGCTGGCGATTCTGGCCTTGTTGAGTTGGCCGGTGCGCTGGCTGATTCGCTCCGTTCGGGGACGCCGCGCCTTTGCCAAGAGCAAGGTGAAGCGCGTGGTCGTTCTGGGTCTGGACGGGATGGAGCCGACCCTGGTCGAAAAGTACATGCAGGAGGGTCGGCTGCCGAATCTGTCGAAGCTGGCGGCGCAGGGCACCTACAAGCGGTTGGGCTCGACGATGCCGCCGCTTACGCCTGTTGCTTGGTCCACGTTCATGACGGGTTGCAATCCAGGCAAGCACAATATCTTTGATTTCCTCGCGGTGGATCGGCGTCACTACCTCCCGATGCTGTCGAGCGTTCATATCGGCGACGTGTCGCGATCGATCAAGATCGGCAAGTACAAGTTCCCCATTGGCAAGCCGGACGTGCGGCTGCTACGCAAGGGGCGGCCGTTTTGGAAGGACCTTGGTGATCACGGCATCTTCAGCAGTATCATTCGGATGCCGATCACGTTTCCGCCGGAGAAGTTCCGCGGGGCGTTGCTCAGCGCAATGTGCATTCCGGACATCCGTGGCACGCAGGGGACGTTCTCCTTCTACTCGACGCGTTCAAAGAAAGAGAGCATCTACGAAGGCGGCGAGCAGATTCACGTCGAGCGAAAAGGGGACGTGATCGAGTCCCACCTGGTCGGCCCGGACAACAGCATGCGGGTGGACAACGCGCCGATGCGGGCGCCGTTTACCGTGAAGTTGAACAAGGATGGGGAAACGGCCGAGTTGCGTCTGTGCGGAGAGTCGTACACCTTGAAGAAAGGGGAGTATACCCCCTGGATCACGTTTCACTTCAAGGTGGCGCCGCTGGTGAAGGTCAACGTGATCTGCCAGTTTCTCCTGATCAGCACGGAGCCGAGGTTCGAGTTATACGTGACGCCGTTGCAGTTGGACCCGGAGAAGCCGGCGATGCCGATTTCGCATCCGACGGTATTCTCGACCTACCTGGCGAAATCTCAGGGGCCGTTCGCGACGATGGGGCTGGCGGAAGATACGTGGGCCCACAACGAGAAGATTCTGCAAGACCCGAACTTCCTGCATCAGTGTGAAGAGGCGGATCAGGAACGCGAGGTGATGTTCTTCGACGCGTTGGAGAAGACGCCGCGCGGGTTCGTCGCCTGTGTGTTCGACGGCACGGACCGGGTGCAGCACATGTTCTGGCGATACCTGGATCCGGAGCATCCTGCCCACGAGGGTTTTGGAGATAACCGACTGAAGGACGCCATTCCGGAATACTTCAAGGGCATCGACAAGATGGTTGGCCGGACGATGGCGAAGTGCGAGGAAGAGGGGACGGTGTTGTTCGTGATCAGCGATCACGGGTGCAAGTCGTTCCGGTACGGCGTCGATCTGAACCGCTGGCTGATTGACAACGGCTACATGAAACTGAAGGAGCCCCCCGCGGGCAAGAAGTACTTGATGACGGTGGATTGGTCGCAGACTCGGGCTTATGCGTTAGGCCTGTCGGGTCTCTATCTGAATATTGCCGGGCGTGAGCGAGATGGCATTGTCCATGCTGGCGCGGAGGCTGATGCCCTGCGGGACGAGATCTGTGAGAAGCTGGGCGGATTGGTTGACCCCCGGCACGACAATGCTGTGGCCATTAACAAGTGCTACAACGCGATGAAGAGCTATGTGGGGCCGTACAAGGAGAATGCTCCGGACGTACTCGTGGGTTATAACGACGGCTATCGCGTGTCGTGGGAGGCGGCGATCGGGGATGTGACCGACAATGTTTTCAACGACAACGCCAAGGCGTGGAGCGGCGATCATTGCATCGATCCGAGCATCGCGCCGGGGATCATGTTCTGCAATCGCAAGGTCTCCGGCAAGGCGCCGCGGATCATGGACATGGCGCCGACGATCCTCGAATTATTCGGCGTGAAGCCGCCCAAGCAGATGGATGGTCAGGCCCTGAAAGTGCGTGTGCAACAAGGGAAGGAATCCTCCGCGGCATGAACAGGATCGGCAGACAGATGTGTGTGTGTTCGACTCGGCTTTCTCCGGCGATGCGCGCTCCGACTAGTGCGCAGCTGCACTTGGGTGTGCAGGTAGCGTCGGCCCCCTGTGGCCGACGTAGGCAAATGGGAACAGCTCCGTTTCCCGTGGAGCCACACCATAGACAACGCAAGCTCGGTGGACACACTTCATATTCCACGTCGGCCACGGGGGGGCGACGCTACTGCCTGCGCGCATTCGCGCGGCGATACACGGGTGTTGCTCGAGCGCTTTTCGGGGTGCTTCTAGCCTGCACTCTGCTCTTGCCATTGGGGGCGTGCGATGAGAAGGGGGATGCGGACGGCAAGAAAGTGTTCGTGTTGGGCTGTGACGGGATGGACCCCGTGCTAGTCAACCGCATGCTGGTGGAGGGCAGGCTGCCGAATTTCGCGAAGCTGCGCAACGAGGGCTGCTTTGTTCCGCTGACGACGAGCATACCTCCCCAGAGCCCAGTTGCCTGGTCGAACTTCATAACGGGCGCCGGTCCGGGGGTGCATGGGATTTTCGATTTCATTCATCGTGACACATCGGGGCAGGTGCCGATTCCCTATTGGTCAGGCAACAAGATTGAGGTGGTTGATAAAAAAGATCCGTTTCCGTTGCCGGGGGATTACGAGTACCCTAGGATCGAGGCAAAGAACGAGTTGCTCCGTCGGGGCACCCCTTTTTGGGATTTTTTGGATGCTCGCGGAATTCCGGTGCAGATGTACAGGCTTCCGTCAAACTATCCGCCGTCCGAATCGAAGTATGGGAATGTGAAGTGCCTGGCGGGCATGGGTGTGCCGGATGTGATGGGTTCCCAGGGGACTTATCAGTATTTCGCGGCGCAAGCCGGGCGCGAGGTTCTGGAGCCGAAAGGCTTTCAGTTGCGGCTTCGGCACGACTGGAAGACCGGCGCGTACATTGGCAAGCTGTACGGTCCGGAGAACGATCACCATGTCATGGTCAAGAACAGCAGGACCGGTCGGGAGGAGTATCCACGGCTTTTTGTCGATCTGAGGATCTATCCGGACCCCGAAAACAATGTCGCCAAGATCATCTTCGCCAACCAAAGTTCGCTCGGCGACGAGGAGGTTGAGCTCGTTCTGAGTGTTGGCGAGTGGAGTGACTGGCAGGAAGTCCATTTCCTCAAGACGCCTGCGGGACCCAGTGTCAATGCGTTGACACGCATCTTGCTGCAAGAAGTGCATCCGACCGTCCGGTTGTACGCCAGCCCGATGAACTTTGTTCCGACGGCGCCCGAGGCGGTCTTCAGCGAGCCCCCGGAATTCGTCGAGGAGATCGGCGAGGAGATTGGCCCATTCTACACGCAAGGCTTTGCGGAGGAATTCAACGCGTTGAAGCATGGGCTGTTCACCGACGAGGAATACCTCGTACAGTCGACGTATGTGATGAAAGAGCGATTCAAACTCCTCGATTACGCCCTCAATCATTTTGAGGATGGCTTTCTGTTCTTCTATTTCTCCAGCACTGATCTTCAGGCCCACATGTTCTGGTGGGACTCGGACGAGGCGCACCCAACGCGGAGCGCCGAGGACGCAAAGAAGTACAACGCGGTGGTCGAGGCGTGCTACGAGCGGATGGACGAGGCTTTGGGGAAATGCCGGGCGCGGCTCGGCGAGGACGCCACGATCATGGTGATGTCCGACCACGGCTTCGGCAACTTTAAACGGGGCTTCGGGGTCAACACGTGGCTTCGGGACGAGGGTTACCTTGTCAGCCGAAACAACCGTGGTGTGCTCATTGACACCGATTGGTCCAGGACGCGGGCCTACAGCTACGGCGTCGGCGGCAGCATCTACCTGAATCTCAAAGGCCGTGAGCAGCAAGGCATCGTCAAAGAGAGTGAACGGGATCAATTGCTCGAAGAGATCTCGACCAAGTTAATGAGCATCATCGATCCCGAGAACGGTCGGCCTGTGTTTCACCGGATCTATCGTGCAAGTGAGTGCTACACCGGGCCCGAGGTGAAGAACGCGCCGGATTTGCTCCTTGGCTATGCGCGCGGCTATCGCGCGAGTTGGGAGACGTGCCTCGGGGACTATGACAAGGAAATCATCATGGACAATGACAATCCGTGGAGCGCGGACCATTGCATTGCCCATGACCTCGTGCCTGGCATTCTGTTCTGCAACCGGGAGATCGCGACGGAGACGCCCGCGCTGATCGATATGGGCCCGTCGATTCTGTCGTTGTTCGGTGTTTCCACGCCAGACGCGATGACGGGGAGGAGTTTCTTTGATGAGGGGCCGCGGGATTGAGAGATGAGGGACCCAGGGCGTGCGTATTAACAAGCTGAACGAATACCGAAGGGTGGTACGAATGCTGAAGGGTGGTACGGGCGTTCTGCCCGTCGTCACACGGGCAAGATGCCCGTACCATTCATATGAAAGGTGAAACTGGTTTACGCGCGGGTACTGAGGGAAGAGGGTTTTGGAAGACCCCCGGGGACCAAGGGTTGGTTTTTGGCTTGTGTGCGAATTGTGGCACAGGCGTTCCGACTGTGATTCCACCGGCGAGACGCCGGTGCCACAGGGGCGGTGGGACCACAGAGACGGTGGGTGCCACGGGGACAGTGCCGCAAAGGGCAAAGGTGTTCGGCTAAAGAGGAGATTGCAGGTGTTTGGTGGCAATGTAAAGCTTGATAAGGCACTGCTGGATCGCGTGACGAAATACGCGGAGGCCGCAGGCTACAGCAGTGTTGATGAGTTTATCGTGCATGCCCTTGAGAAAGAACTGGCGAAACTCGACGAGGCCAAGGGTGATGGAACTGAAACGGACCAGGCCGTGCTGGATCGGCTGAAGGGTCTGGGATACATAGAGTAAAAAGAGCGAACGGCGAATTGCGAATGGCGAAATAAAGATGGAGACGAGCTTGCAAGGATCTCAGTGGCTTGCTTGTCTTGACTTTGCTGTTCTCAACTCGCCAATAGGATTGTTCGCTTTGCTTTCCGTGAGGATGGCGTCTTGGATGTCGTGACCAAAGTGATGGTTTGGCTGGGCGATTTGTCGTTTGCCTTGCTGTCGATCTTCTCGTCGGTCGTTTCGCTGTGGATCATCTCCGCGCTGACAGGCGTGGTCATGCTGCTGATTTGGCGTTACACGTCGAACCAGGACGCGATCGGCGACGTGCGACGGATCATCTCGGCGAACCTGCTGGCGACGCGTCTGTTCAAGGACAACCTGTCGGTGACGTTCCGTGCGCAACGCCAGATCGTCTGGCAGGCGATTCGGCTGCTCGGATACTCGTTTCAACCAATGCTCATCATGATGGTGACGTTCGTGCTGAGCATGGTGCAGATCGG
>CAZTAR010000327.1:0-5634 GCA_964611695.1 uncultured Planctomycetaceae bacterium
GGTGAGGCAACGGCACTCGGCCTTCTTGCTTCCACCGGCGAGACGCCGGTGCCACACTCAATCGTTAACTGCTCTCATGTTGAGCCAACAAGCCTGCCCGACCAGCTTTGGCGGACCGTGAAGGCCCGGTGCATGGCTATCTTCATGACGCGATCATCCGCTTCAGAATACCCTAACATATACCGAAAATCTGTTGAAGTCAAATGGGAAAGGGAATTTGGTTGCTGCTCGAAGAAGGCGACGAGGAATGCGGTGTGCGATACCGCTTCTATTCGGTCTGCTACTCCTTCGCCGCCAGCAGTTTGCGAGCGTCCTCCAGCGGAAGCAGGGAGGCGCGGACGGCGTCATCGCATGTGCCATCGAGACTGACGGCCGTCGAGACATTGAATGGGCCGACCGCGATTCGCGTCAAGGTTTCGCAGCAGGCGCCGCAACCGAGATCCCTGCCAAGATCTCGGGCGATTGCGCGGATGTAGGTGCCGCGGCCGCACTGGATATCCAGTTCGAGGTTTGGCCACGCGTACCGGAGAATCTCGATCCGATCAATACGCACGGTCTTGGGGTGTCGGGTGGCGGTTTTGCCTTTTCGTGCGAGTTGGTGGCTCGATACGCCGTTGATCTTGACCGCGCTGAAGGCCGGCGGAACCTGCTGTAGGGTTCCGACAAACCGGGCGACTGCTTCCTCAACAACGGTCCGATCGATCGGCACGGCGGAAGTGACAGGCTCGAAGGGCCGCTCGGTGTCGAACGTTTCGTTGGTGACGCCGAGGCGGAGTGTAGTCCGATAATGTTTTGGAAGCCCCATGAGCTGTTCGACCAATTTGGTCGCGCGGCCGAGACAGCCGATCAGGACGCCGGACGCGAAGGGATCCAGCGTGCCGGCGTGCCCGACTTTGCGAATCCCGAAGATCGGCCTGAGCCGATAGACGTACTTGGCGGACGACGCACCGACAGGCTTGAATACGTTGACGATCCCGTTGATCAGTTGCGGCGCATTCGCCTGCGAGGTTTGTTGCCGATCGGGCTGATGATGTTGCGTGTGTCGGGTCATATGGGCACACGCTATAATAGCATAAGGCAGGTGTGATGCAGAACCATGTCATTATCGCGGGCTTCGGGGTGGGAGGGCGGTTCATTGCCGAACTGCTCCAGGATCGGGGAATCCCCTTTGTCATTGTCGAGATGAATCCGGAAACCTGCGCGGCGCAGAAAGATCTCGGGCTGGATGTGATTCATGGTGATATTGCCCAGGAGGAAGTTCTCGAACTCGCCGGTGTGAAGACTGCTTCGGTCTTGGCGCTGGCGATTCCCAATGAGGAGGCGGCCCTTGAAGCGACGGAGATCGCCAACCGCATTTCCCCCGACATCCATATCATCGCATCCACGCAGTATACCTCGACCGGCTTGCAGGCGTTACAGAAGGGCGCGGACGACGTGATCGTCGCAGAGCAGGCCGTGGCGATGGAATTCTATCGCCGCATTGCCGCCCTCATCTCCTCGGAGCCGAGTGTGCCCTCGGCTCAATAGCGCGCTTCGGATAGCCGAACTCAGCATCGCCTCCTTCTCGACACATCAAGGCAGAATTCACACCGAGTAGTCCGGTATGAACGGAATGCTGTCGGTCCCCACAGATCCGGTCTTCCCACGGAAACATCATGACTGAAGAATGGTGGGGAACTAGAATGAAGTTGGCGCCGTCGAGAGCTTACAAGATGGAGCGTGCACGGTTCGTTGTCGTGTCGGCCACAGGGGGCCGACGCTACCAGAGGACCCGACTATGCTGGAGGACCAGGGGCTTGGGGAGAGGTATTTCAGGGGACGACATCCCTTGTCTTGGGGTGGTGATGGGTGTTTTGAGGAGTTGCGGCGTGCGATCGGCCTGTTTAGGCCGTTGAACTCTCCAGGGATGCGGTCGGGAGGTTCGCTGTGCGCCGCGGCATTCGAGTGCGGGGAGAAGGATGTCAAAGGTGAATCGTAACGATCCTGCCCATACACTTCCGTGCGGAAGTGGACTCGGCGTGTGTCCGGCGACGGGTTGCATGAACGGCGACACCGAGGAAAAGCTTCCTAAGGAAACCGAAGGCGAACGGGGGCCGGTTCAATCCGCTCGATCGCCAGGGCGTCCGATTGGCTGCGATCCGCGGTCTTGCGAACGGTTCCATCAGATGATGAAGCGGCGGTAGGAGAAGCGACTTGGCTGAGGCTCGGCAGCAATCCATCCTGTATTGCCATTGTGCGAATGCCGACGTAATCCCTCCGCCGGTCAAGCGTGAGGTGTTGCGGCAACTCAATGTCGCGGGCGTCTCCTTCGAGGCCGTGGGGGATCTTTGTGAGGCTTCGGCTCGGCGCGATCCGATGCTGAGGCGGCTCGCCAAATCGGACGATCTTCGGATTGCGGCCTGTTATCCCCGTGCAGTCAAATGGTTGTTTCATGCCGCGGACGCCCCGTTGCCTGACGACGGCGTGACCCTCATGAACATGCGTTCGCAGGGCGCGGACGAGGTGGTGTCCGGCTTGTTGGCGAATGGCCTGCGCGGGGATCAGGACTGCGTCGATCAGGAAGTTCACGAGCCGCAGCCTGGCGCATGGATGCCTTGGTTTCCGGTGATCGACTACGACCGCTGTACGAGCTGCAGGCAATGTTTGAGTTTCTGCCTGTTCGGCGTGTTCGGCGTGGATGATGATGGGGGCGTGGAGGTTCGGAATCCGGACAAGTGCAAGACGCGTTGCCCGGCGTGTTCGCGGGTGTGCCCTTCCGTCGCGATCATTTTCCCGAAGTATGACAAACGTCCTGTCAACGGGGACGAGGTTTGTGAAGACGATGTCGGGCGTGACGTGGTGAAGGTTGATTTGAACGCGCTCGTGGACAAGGGGGCCCACGCGACTTTGCGGGCGCGCGGCGGAAAACGTGGCGAGCGTTTTTCGCCGACGCGAGCGTCGGATGGCAAGATGCCGGCGCACTTCCAAGAACTGAAGAAGATGCAGGCGGAGTTGGACATACCGGACCAGGTGTTCCAGGGACTGCCGGCCTTGAATGGCACGGATTGCGGTTGTGCGTGTGAATGCCAACCCGATGTCACACCTGATCTTGGTTGTGATTGTGAGTGTTTGGAAGGATCGGGCGAGAGCCAGGCCTGCTGCGAGCCGGGCGAGACATGCGATCAGGCTTCACGGGAGGAAGAGTGGGATATCTGATTGCTAACTCGGCGGATCACGGCGTCGAGGCGAGTCATATCTCTCCTCGCCGGATCAGTGGGGGACTGCTATCCCTCGCGGTTCGACTGCTGCGCACGACCGATGCCCGGCTGCTGTGGAAGTTCGGTTTCAACTTCGGGTACAAGGGCATGCGTTCGGTGCAGCATTTCAAGAAACGGCTGAAGCGCGGGCAGAGTTTCCCGCCGTTTCTGTACATCTCGATCACGAATCGCTGCAATCTCCGGTGTCGCGGCTGCTGGGTCGATGTGACGTCTCCGCAAACATCGATCGATTTTGCCGATTTGAACAGGCTTGTGGGCCGTGCCAAGCGACACGGCAACAGCTTCTTCGGCATCCTCGGCGGCGAGCCGTTCATGTATCCCGATCTTATCAAGTTGTTCGAGACGCATTCCGACTGCTATTTTCAGGTCTTCACGAACGGGCATTTAATCACTGACGAAATAGCAGCCGAACTTCGCCGCGTCGGCAACGTGACTCCCCTGATCAGCATTGAAGGACGCGAACTCGCCAGTGACCAAAGGCGGGGCAGGCAAGGTGTGTTTGACCGGACGGTGGCCGGTTTAGAGGCATGCATTCGCAACCGGTTGATCACCGGCGTGACGACGAGCGTCTGCCAGAATAACTATGACGATCTGGTCAACGAAGCGTGGGTGGACGAACTCATCCGACGAGGGGTTCACTACGTGTGGTACACGACGTTCAGACCTGTCGGGCCGGACCCGGCCAGGGAGCTTGCGCTTCGTCCGGATCAGGTCCTTGGAGTTCGCCGGTTCGCAATGGACGTTCGGAATTCGAAGCCTATCGGCGTTGTCGATGCGTACTGGGACGATAGGGGCCAGGCGCTTTGCCCGGCAGTGGTGGGGATCAGCCATCACATCAGTCCGTTTGGCGACGTCGAACCGTGTCCCATCATCCAGTTCGCGAACGAGACGATCCGTGACAACGAGGGGGACATCTTCAAGACGATTTCGGGGTCGCGTTTTTTGGAGGACTTTAAGAAAACGACGGCCTCGACCACGCGCGGCTGCATCGTGTTGGAGCGCCCGGAGTTGTTGAAGTCTATTGTCGAACGTCAATCGGCGAGGGACACCACCGCGCGGCGTACAGCGCTGGCGGAGCTCGACGCGATGGATCAGCTTGGTAGCCAGCACATTCCCGGGGGCGAATTGCCCGAGCAGAATTGGTTCTATCGGTTTACAAAGAAGTATTGGTTTTTCGGATTTGGGGCGTATACGTGAGCGGTGTGTTGTTGAAAAGCAGTGGGTCGTCCTCGTCGGCCACGGGGGGCCGACGCTACAGAAGTCGGAGTTAGTTCGCGGCGGAAACACAGGCGAGACGCCTGTGCCACAACCCTGCGGCAGATTCTTAGTATGCTGCAATGGAGATGAACTCTTTCAATGATTCAGCCCATGCGACAGGACGATGATGCGACCGGCGGAACGGTGAAACCAGTTGAGGATCGTGGGAAGAGTGCCAAGCGTTCTTCTTCATCCGTCATCCTGCCGCCCAAGATTCCACGACGGGCCTATCGGCCAACGCAGCCCAGCGTTCCGGATAGCAAGCCTGCCAGGGATCGGCTCATGCAGGTGGCTCGGGAGTACGTTGGGCAAAACGAACTCGTGCCGCCACTGGCTGTCGATGAGTTGCGGCGTCATGCGGAGGAGGTCTGCAAGCTCGCGGAGGTTGACCTCGTTTGCCGCGACTTCGCTGCCATCATCGTGAACAATGAAGCCTGGCGGGATACTGTTGCAGGCATTCCATATCAGAAGCGGTTGTTGCTATTGCCCCAGTGCCTTCGTGATGACGACGATTGTGAGGCCTCGATTGACGAGTTCGGCCTCGTCTGCGCCGAGTGCGGGCGGTGCTCGATTCATCGGCTTCAAACCGAAGCTGAGCGTCTGGGCTACGCGGTGCTCGTGGCGGAAGGGTCGGCGGTTGTCACGAAGATGATCGAGTCCGGGCAGATCGAGGCCGTGGTCGGTGTGAGTTGCATGAGTGTGTTGGAGGAGTGCTTTCCGCATATGGAGGCTCGAGCGGTTCCGGGGCTGGCCATTCCGCTGCTTCAGGACGGCTGTGCCAGTACGACGGTGGATCTCGATTGGGTCTGGGATGTGATTCACCTGACTTCCAAGGACCGAACGTATCGGCTCGATCTCGACACGCTGCGGCAGGAGGTGAGTCGTTGGTTCAGCCGGGAATCGCTTACCGAGATTCTCGGTCAGGCTGAAGATCAAACCGAGGCGATCGCCCAGGATTGGCTGGCCCGAGACGGCAAGCGATGGCGGCCTTACCTGACGGTATGCGTTTTTATGTCGCTGCAAGGAACGACTCGAAGAACCGCAAACTCAAGGCCAAGCGGCGCTTCGCAGGACGGAGGATGCGGCTGCTCACCGCCGGCTCCCCAAACCGAGGCATGTG